>CAYTGY010000452.1:0-2830 GCA_964437265.1 uncultured Spirochaetaceae bacterium
CAACGCGTTGAGATCCTGCAAATGCTGTATCGAGGAGCGCGGGCGCTCGTCTTCGACGAGCCCACCGCCGTGCTTGCGCCTCAGGAGGTCGAGGAGCTCTTCCGGACCTTTGAGGAGCTCTCCTCGCAGGGTAAGGGGATCGTGTTCATCACCCACAAGTTGGATGAAGTTCTCCGCGTTGCGGACCGCATCACGGTCATCCGCCGCGGGAAGATCATCCGGACCATGCCACGTGAAGGGGCCACCAAGTCCAAGATCGCGGAGCTCATGGTAGGCAAGCCCGTGTTGCTGAAGGTGGACAATCCGCCGGCGGAACCGGGGGAGGCCGTGCTGAAGGTGGAGAACCTCAACGCGCGTGACGATCGAGGCGCCAAGGTGCTCTCAGATATCAACCTGGAGGTTCGAGCCGGAGAGATCGTCGGTGTTGCCGGGGTAGAGGGGAACGGACAGAGCGAGTTGGTGCGAGCAGTGTCACAGAAGATGCGGCTGGAAGGCGGTGAGATCCTCCTGAATGGGGA
Source organism: uncultured Spirochaetaceae bacterium (assembly GCA_964437265.1). Classification (GTDB taxonomy): domain Bacteria; phylum Spirochaetota; class Spirochaetia; order DSM-27196; family SLST01; genus CAYTGY01. Next base: position 519 of record CAYTGY010000452.1, read on the forward strand.
GAGCATCCTGGAGTGGGACATCCGAAAGCGTCGGGAAGCGGGGATAGCACACATACCCGAAGACCGGCAACGGTACGGTCTGTTGTTGCCGTTCTCACTCGCGGACAATCTTGTGCTTGGACGGCATCATCAACCGCCGTTCGTGAATGCGCTCCAGTTCCGCAGACACGGAGCCGTCCGTGCCTTTGCGCGTGAGGCGATTGAGCAGTTCGATATCCGGACCCCGTCGGAGGTTACTACCGCGGAGGCGCTCTCAGGCGGCAATCAGCAGAAGGTGATCGTGGCGCGGGAACTGGCCTCGGAGCCGCGGTTGTTGCTTGCTACTCAACCCACGCGGGGCGTGGACATCGGAGCGCAGGAGTTCATCTACAAGCAACTCGTGGAGGCCAAACGCGCCGGGAAAGCGGTGCTCGTGGTCTCTGCGGATTTGGATGAGGTTCTGACGTTGTCGGATCGAATTTGCGTCATGTACCAAGGGAAGATCGTGCACCGCGTGAGCCGGGCTGAGGCCACCAAAGAGGGCGTCGGCTACTACATGATGGGGGAAGGGACCGATGGCGAGAAGTCGGCGTAGCCTCTACCGCCTGTTCAGCATCATGTCGCCGTTGATTGGGTTCGTGGCGGCAGTCATCATCCTGCTGATCATTGTCATTCTGGTAGGAGAAAATCCGCGAGCGGCTATAGAGGCAATGCTTCGCATCACGACCTCTAACCCCTCCCGGTTGGCCCAGGTGCTTTCGGCAGCAATTCCGCTCTACATAGCGGGCATTGCGGTGGCGTTTGCGTTTCAGGCCGGAGTGTTCAACATTGGCGTGGAGGGGCAGTACTTCTTTGGTGGAATGGTTGGGGCTCTGGCCGGCATCTACCTCAAGCTGCCGCCCATCATCCATATCCCGGTGGTCGTCCTGGCGGCAATGATCGGCGGTGCGCTCTGGGCTGCCGTCCCCGCGCTCCTCAAGGTCACCCGTGGCGTACATGAGGTCATCACCACCATCATGTTCAACAGTATTGGGATCTTCCTGGTCAACTATCTGGTAAACCGGCCGCTTTCCGGGCTTGCAGAGGGACAGAGTCTCTCACCACAGACGGAAGCGATTGCGGACTCCGCCCTTTTTGGGAAGCTCAACGCGGCGTTCAGAGCGGTTGGGTGGGATGTGGGTGATCATGTCTACATTGACTACAGTTTGATCGTTGCGGTGGTGATGGGAATCATCGTCTGGGTGGTACTGTACCGCATGCGGTACGGGTTTGAGGTGCGCGCAATCGGCGAGTCGTTGGATGTCTCAGAGTACGCGGGGGTACGCGTCAAACGGATGCAACTCTTTGCCTTTCTTACCAGCGGTGGTCTGGCGGGCCTTATCGGATTGCAGGAGATCTTCGCGATTCGCGGGCACTACTCGTATGAAATCGCGAGCGGTGTCGGCTTCGATGGGATCGCCATTGCGTTGATCGGCAGGAACAACCCGGTAGGGGTTGTTTTCGCTGCGCTGCTATTCGCCTTCTTGAAGCAGGCCGGGTACGGGCTGCAGCTCTACACGTCGGTCCCGAACTCGGTGACCTACGTGATCACCGGTCTGATGATCCTCATCATTGTCGTCACCAACGAGTTGATGACCAACTATGTACGGTCACTCCGAAAGCGGGAGGCAGGTTGAGATGGAGATTGTCTTTGAGTTCCTGATCCGTGGTCTGCATATCTCCGCGCCAATCGCCTTTGCCGCAATTGGCGGAGTCTTCTCCGAGCGCAGCGGTGTGGTGAATATTGGCCTTGAGGGCATCATGCTTGTGGCGACGTTCGCGGTCGTGTGGGGGGCAATTGCGTTTCAGAGTTTCGCCGCGGGCGTGATCGCCGCACTGATTGCCGGTGTCATCATGGCCTCGGTACACGCCGTCGCAACCGTTACCTACAAGGTTGACCAGATTGTCAGCGGTGTGTCCATCAACCTGTTGGCCGCCGGCATCACTCGGTTCCTCTCGCAAAACGTGTTTGGCCAGGAGACGCAGAGCGAGGCCAACCCCTACGTCCCACAGGCGATCATGGGCGCCAGTTCATTTGCGTTTGCGATCATCCCTATCGTCATTATCGCGTGGTATGTGCTCTACCGCACACGGTTTGGTCTGCGACTCAGATCTGTTGGTGAGAACCCGGAAGCCGCGGATACGCTGGGAATCAGCGTTGTCGGCATGCGGTACGCCGGTGTCTTGCTCTCCGGGTTGATGTGCGGTTTCGCCGCGGCGGTGCTCTATCCGTCGCAGTGGGTGAGTGGGATGACAGGGGGTAGAGGCTTTGTTGCTCTTGCGGCAATGATCTT
>CAYTGY010000453.1:0-2807 GCA_964437265.1 uncultured Spirochaetaceae bacterium
GTAACCGCAGTTACGCGCCGGTGGTACCGGGGTTACGACGGCGCGGTCCAAACGCTCCGGGCGGTGCTCTTCTGTACCGGGCTCGCGTACGGAAGAGCGTGCGCGAACCGTGGCGAAGCTTGCATCGGAAGAGGGCGCCTAGTGAGTCAGGGAACCACAACGCTGCTCACGCTCCACGGGGACTATTCACTGGGTCTATGTAAAGAATGGCTTCCTTCGTCTGGACGAAATGCCGGGGGTGATCGATTCACGGTAGCCATTCACGCCACCGATAGTCGTACGTTTCTCCGCCGAACCACCTGTTCCCACGTTGCGTACTCCTGCGGTTGGCCGTAGCAGTTCGATTCGCGGTTGTAGGCACCGCGGACGCCGGTCATGGCGAACATGCTGTCTGTGGCCGCTGCCTTCACCCCGTCGTCGGTCGCACGCATTCCACGGTAGAAGTCGTTTCCCGGCCACGACACGTGATCCCACGCGACCACGCTGACTAAGTCGCACGCTGAGTAGTCGTCTCCGGCTTCCGCGTATTCGTGCGGTCGGCAGAGCTGCGGATGCGGATTGTCGCTCGCTCGCAGCGGTCGCACCAAGAACGACATATGGCCAATCTGCTCGCGGTGATCGGCACACTCGTTGTACGGGTCGAACCAGACTGCGCGGATTCCCTGAAGTTCGGATGCATGCCGGGAAAGGATCTCGATCAACGCGTCTTGGAGGTGCGACCCGAGTGTCCCCTTGAGCCGTCCGGCGAACTGGCCGCATCCGAGCCCGGGGATGGTGACCAGTATCTGCCGGCCTCGGCCGGCGGCGGCATCAGAAGCCGCGCGCAGACCAGGGAGCAACCGGCGTTCGTACAGCGCTCGGTAGCGGTCTGCGTCGAGTGCGCCGTCTGTGAGGACCGCGCCGTCGGCCGGAGGTCCGCCGGTGTCATTGCGAAGCAGTGCGCCGGGGACGTAGAGCAACGTGGCGGGAAAGCGCGGTTCATGTATTTCCGGGTTTGCGTGCAGCCCGTTGTCGAAGACGGTAACCGGCACCGAAACCGACACATCGCCCAGAATCGATAGCTCCTCTACCGTCCAATCGGTCCCGTCTGCGTAGACTTGGCTTTCAGCGAAGTACTGCGGATCCTTGGTGTCCAGGAGCGCTTGGAGGAGCTCATCCGGGTCGGTCAGGTCATAGCTCCGCTCAGCGAGGGCTGCTCGCAGTCTGCCGCCGGCAGTCGACATGTCGCTTCGCAACGCGCGGGCGAGTTTCGCCAACCGTTCGGCGCTCTCGTCACTGAGCAGGACGCGGTAGGCAGGGGGGCCTTTTTTGTCCTCGTTCGGTCGCGCGGTGGCAGTTGGATTGGTCATATGGTCTCCCTCTACCGGCCCCCGCGCATTCGGCGTGCCAGCCGTGCGCGTTTTTCCGGGGTGAGTTCCTCGATCGCGTCAACGGCATGGGTGCCGACCTGTTTTCGGCGGCGTTTGATCCGTTTGAGCTTCTGTTCCAGCGCGATGTCGCGCGTGTTCTTGTACTTCCGTGGCGCGAAGGCGGCGGCGATGAACGATTCGACCTTTTCTGCGATGCCGTCGCGATCTGCGACCAACTCGCGCAGCCGGCGCATATAGATCTCCCGCTGGTCGTCGGCAAGCCGGGCCCATGCGATTCGTAGCTCTCGTAAGGCGTAGATCCGGGGAAGATAGGTTACCGCGCAGGCAGCCGCCAAGAACCGCGCCCGACGCGGATCGCGGGAGCGCTGCATTGAGGTGCGGAAGTGGGTGGACGCCGCGCGGTAGCGACCAACGTGCATCAGGTACAACCCCAGATTTCGGTTGAGGATCGAGCTTTTGGGATTGAACGCAAGGCCACGCCGGATCGACGCGATTGCTCGCTTCGCTTGACTCAGCGGGTAGGTCCGGTACGGTGAGAGCGCCACCAGGCGTTCGAAGAGGCTGACGGCAAAAAGCAGGGATGCAATGTCCAGGAGAAGCGCTGCCGGATAGAACCTTGTGAGCGCGTTGTAGGTTCCATGTATCAATGCCACGAGCGGAATACCGATCGCTGAGCCGCGCGTCGCCCCCGGGTCGCTGCCGACCGAGTTCGCGTAGACCGCCTGCGAGTAGAGCCCGCCCCAGATTGCGCAGTAGACGCCATGGCCACCGGTGGTCAGTACCGGGCGAAGCCACATGAAGAACGTATCGAAGGAATTGATATAGCCGATGTTCTCCACCGTCCCGAACGCGATCCCCACGAGCGCGGCATAGATCACACCGTCCTGCGGCTCGCGGATCGTTCCCCCGCCATGGACCATGAACAGGAACGTAAGGAACTTCGCACTCTCCTCCACGATTCCGACGACGCTCACGTGATAGAGAAACGAACTCGCCGACAGGACTGTTTGCAGGCGCAGGGGATAGAGCAGGGATAGAACGACCGCAATCCCAATACTGAACACGCCGCCGAAGAGAAACCCGGCGGCGGTGTTGTGTTGCCGCTTGTCGGCGAGACGCTCGACACGTGTGGAGAGGAGCTTGAACCAGATGCCGGCGGCGGCCAGATTCCAGATGTGGAGAATGCCGTCCATGGTGCCGTGTTCGAGTATGGCACCGTGATTCCGCTTGTGGAAGCCGCCGGGGCGTGCCCGGCGGCGGCTTTTTGCTCAGGTGTCGTGCTCGTCACCGCTGAAGCGCGCGCCAACATACTTCGCATGGGGCGGCTGCGGTTCGAGAGCGTGGAGAAGCGGCTGTCGTTCCAGCAGTGGCTGATCGGCGCGGGTCGCTGCCGCCTCCGCACGCTTGAATACGGTAGTTCCGTGAGATAGCATAAAA
>CAYTGY010000454.1:0-2799 GCA_964437265.1 uncultured Spirochaetaceae bacterium
CGGTGCCTCCCGCGGCACCTGTTGGCGTAGGTGGCGGGGTGCTGCGGTTTTCGGCCGCCGGCGGTCAAAACACCGTTTCCACAATTTCGGCAGCAGTCTATACGGATTTGACATCCCCGGACGCTACTGCAATGCTTTAGGTATGGACGAGTTACTGAAGACCACTATCCTTACTATCCCGCTCTCGCGGTGGCTGACGGCGGTGATCATCGCCGTGGCCGCCGTCCTGGTAGCGCTCCTGATCCGATGGGCGGGAGCAGCGCTGGTGCGGCGGCGCAGCGAACGGGAGCAGGCGGACGCCCCCACCGGCACTGGGGTATCCCGGTTTCTCTTTGCGTTGCGTATGGTCCAGGGGTTCGTATTCCCGGCAGTCATCTTGGGCGGAATCTACATTGCGACCGTCACGCTGGACCTGGAGGGTCAGACCGGGACCGTCCTTGCCTCCGTATTCGTTGTCCTGTTCAGCCTCGTAGTGATCCGCTTTTTGGTTGCTGTCGTGAACGAGCTGTTTCGCCGCGCATCAAAGGACCAGCAGCGCTTTGACACGACGCGGATCCGGCCGCTGCGCGCGATAGCGGTATTCGCGGTGTGGATCGCAGGCGTGCTGTTCCTTCTGGACAACCTCGGCTTCGACATCACCGCCGTCGTGGCAGGACTCGGAATTGGTGGAATCGCCGTTGCGCTGGCGGCCCAGGCGCTTCTGGGCGATCTTTTCAGCTACTTCGTAATTCTCTTCGACAAGCCGTTCGAGATCGGCGACTTCCTCATCTTTGGTGACGTTCTTGGTTCGGTGGAGCGAATAGGCGTCAAGACGACGCGCCTACGTTCGCTTAGCGGTGAGCAGATCATCATATCAAATTCGGACCTCACCGGGTCGCGTGTGCGCAACTACAAGCGCATGGAACACCGGCGGGTGGTCTTCCAGATTGGCGTGGTCTATGGGACACCGCTCGAGCAGCTCAAGAAGGTCCCCGGACTCATCCGTGAGATCGTCGAGCAGGATCCCTTTGCCACCTTTGACCGCGCCCACTTCGCCGGCTACGGCGATTGGAGTCTCATCTTCGAAGTGGTCTACAACGTATCCTCGCCGGACTACAATCTCCATATGGACATTCAGGAGCGAGTCAACCTGGGGATCTATGAGGCGTTTGACCGGCGGGGTATTGAGTTTGCGTTCCCAACACGGACGGTGCAGCTGGACTCGCACGGGCTGCTTCCGCCGGGTGCCGGCTCAACGCCGCCGGGTGCCGGCCAAGCCACCGGGCCCACGTCGTAGCTGCCTCGCCGGCCCTTCCTTGCTATCGACTGCGGGTGACACCTACCCGCGGACATACTGCTGCAAGCGGGCAGCTGCTGCAGTGAGGAGACGTTGGCGTACAGACCGTCTGGCCAAAGCGAACCAATAGCTCGTTGATTGGTATCCAGTGCTCCCGCGGAAGCACCGCCATGAGCGCGTGCTCGGTCTGCTCCGCGGTCTTGGTGAAAACCCATCCAAGGCGGTTGGAGATCCGGTGTACGTGCGTATCCACGCAGATCGCCGGGATACCAAATCCCAGGCCCAGAACCAGATTTGCCGTCTTGCGTCCCACCCCGGGAAGCTCTAGAAGCGCCTGTAAAGATCTCGGCACGGCGCGATCGTGCCGCTCGGTAAGGATGCCCGAGACGGTGCGGATGTTCGTGGCCTTGATCCGGTAGAAGCCCGCCGGGTAAATTGCGTCCGCGATAGTACGCTCCGGCGTATTTGCTAGTCCGGTCGGTGTGGCTGCGATAGCGAACAGGCGGGCGGACGCCGCGGTAGTCACCTGATCTTTCGTTCTGAGCGAGATCATAGTAGAGACCAGGATCTTAAACGGATCCGACTGCTCAGCTGCCACCCGCGAGACCGAAGGGACCATCGAGGATGCAGTCGTGTGGCGGAGCACCGCAATGACCCGCGGCCAGTCGGTTGCCGACTCAGGACCCGTTTCCGTCGTGTTCGGTCTCCAACCGGGCGAAGATCAGCTCTTCTACATCGTCCTTTGACATCTTTAGGCTGAAAGAGACTTCGTCCACCAGAAGGCGGAGCGCGCTGTCAAAGAGCTTTCGCTTCAGAATGGGAAGCTCCTTGACCTTGCTGCGATGGTACAGCGCACGGACAACCGTAGCGATATCCATGACACTACCCTGCTTGAGTAGGTCCAGGTTCATCTGGTACCGAAGCTTCCAATCCGCCGGAATCGGCTCGAAATCCTCGGCAATGAGCGACAGGGCCTTCTCCGCCTCTTTCTTGCTGACAATCGCCCGGATGCCTAACTCCTCCGCCCGGTCGACCGGAACCATCACGGTCATATCGGTCACCTCAAGGTAGATGATGTAGTAGAGGAGCTCATCATCCTTGAACTGCCTTGTCTCGATTGACTGAATCTGGCCAACGCCCTGAAGCGGATATACCACCTGCTGGTGCAGCTTGAAGGTCGTCGCCTTCCGAGACTTGGTAGCTTTCTTCATCCGGGGTAGTATACCAAATTATCCCACGATTTTGAAGCCACTGAGAGACAATGCGTCGTTCCCAGGGGTTACCTGCGGGCGATTCCGCGCAACGAACCACCCTCAGAAAACGAGATGAACTTGAACGGGTGGATATCCAGCGGATTGGGGTACCAGCCGTCCACGCGGGTCAGATCAACCAGGTTGATCGCCGGCGAGTGGCTGATGGGCAGCACGATGGCGTCCCAGAGCAGCAGCTCCTCCGCTTCCGCTAGGGTCTGATACCGGCCCGTACCGGTTTGTTCCATTGCCCGTCGGACAATGGCATCGAAT
>CAYTGY010000455.1:0-2794 GCA_964437265.1 uncultured Spirochaetaceae bacterium
ACGGCCAACGTCGCGTATCGGTATCTCTGCGAACGGGACGACGTTCCTGCTGAGCGCCGCACTCGCCTGATGGGCGACCTGGTCGACTACTGCGCAATGGACACCATGGCAATGGTGCTCATCCTGCGTCGTCTCCGTGAGGTGTGCCGGTAGACGCCTGCCCGGATAGGCTCCGCCTTGTGAACGGGGCCGCCCAGATGGGGCGGCCCGGCTGCTTAGGTGAACAGCGTGTCTATCTTGTCTTTGTACTTCTCCGCGATGATGTGACGCTTCACCTCTTGCTTCTGGCTCAGCTCTTCTCCCAACGTGAATCCTTCAGGGATCAGCGCGAATCGTCCGATTGCCTCGAACTGCTTGAAGCCGTTCTTGGGACTGATCTCCTGGCGAACGATAGATGAAAAGAGCTTCTGCACTTCTTCGCTCTCCAATATCTCCGGCGCCAACGGGTCTGCGACCGGTGAGCCCTTTTCCTCGAAATACCGGCCCACGGCATCACTGTTGGGTACCAGCAGAACACCCAGAACCTTCTGATCCTGACCCTGAAGAACCGCCTGATCGATAAGCTCATTGGCGCGCAGGCGGGCCTCAATGGGCGCCGGCTCCACATTTTCTCCGCCGCGAAGAACAATCGTGTCTTTGGCGCGACCGGTGATCCGCAGCTCGTTGTCGTAGGTAAGCATGCCAAGATCTCCGGTATTGAGCCATCCCTCCTCACCGATCATTGCGGCGGTATCCTCCGGCCGCCCGTAGTAGCCGGCCATCACCTGCGGTCCGCGGGCCACAATCACACCCTGATGGCCCGGAGGAAGCGGGTGCCCGTCCTCATCCAGGATGCGGATCTCCGTGCCGGGGAAGACCGGCCCCACGGTGCTGGGTACCGGATGATCTTGCGCTCGTACGCCAAGGACCGGCCCGGTCTCCGTAAGGCCGTAGCCTTCCAGAACCAGGATGCCGACCGCTTGGAAGAACGCGTCCACTCCGGCGGGCAGGGCGCCGCCGCCGGAGATGCCGGCCACGAACCGTCCGCCCAATTTGCCCTTGATCTTGCCGAACACGAGCGCGCTGAAGAGTGTTGTTACCGGCCACATCAGAACCCACGGCAGGACGCTCACCACGGCGTCAACAATGCGGCTGCGCTTTGTGAACCGTGGAACCCGGCCAAAGAGCATGTTCGCCAGCTTGGCGTGTGCGGACCCAACGGCGACTCCCGCATTGAACATCCCACGCTTGACGGCGCTGCCGCTCTTGACGTTGCGGTAGATCCCCGCCATGAGGGATTCCCAGATCCGCGGGACGGAGGCCATCCATGTGGGACGCACCTTCTGGAAATCCTCCAGCATGATCCGGCCAATGGGTTTAGAGTATGCCAGGCATGACGCCGATCCCACGGAGACGTACTGCATGATCCGCTCAAAGCTGTGCCAGACGGGCAAGACGCACAGCCACACGTCACCGGGCCCAACGTGAATCAGGTCTGGAACGTGCTTGACCTGATGCAGAAAGTTTGTGTGGGTCAGCATGACACCTTTTGGCGTTCCGGTTGTGCCGGAGGTGAATATGATGGTTGCCACGTCATGGCCTGAGCCTGCAGCGCGCTCATCCCGGATCCGGTTGGGTTCCTGCTTCAGGAACTCGCGCCCACGTTCCGCAATTTCTTCCAGTGTTGTGATCTGGACCTTCTTGGCGGATTCGCGCAAGGAGTCCATCCGCTGCCGATCTTCGGTTCCGTGCAAGACCACCAGTGTCTTCATTGTCGGAATTTCGTTTGAGACGGAGATGATGCGCTCCGCGGTTGCCGGGTCCTCCGCACATACGACTGAGCACTCGGCGAAGCTCAGGATGTAGCTGATCTCTGCATTGGTGGAGTCGGTGCCGCGGGGCACATCCGCCGCCCCAATTGAGAGAACGGCAAGGTCCGTCGTCAGCCATTCGCGGCAGTTCTCCGAGATGAGCCCTACGTGATCTCCACGCCGGACCCCCAACTCGTAGAAACCGGCTGCCGTATTGTCCACATTGGCCTTCAGCTGGGTGTAGCTGGTGGGCTGAAAGGTCCCGGAGCCGTCTTTCGAAAGCTGTGCAGTGAACGAGCCGTGGCTCTCCGCGATCTTCTCAAGGAGCAGTGGTAGTGTTGGTTGCATAGTCATTCCCCCGTTTGGGTAGATACAAAAATGGCCGCCTCAGTTGCATGAGGCGGCCACATACGTGCTGCGCGGGTGATTACAGCTCAGTGACCGTAAAATCAAAGAACCGCAGTGCGAGTCCGTTGGTTCGCAACGAGATGTAGTCTCCGTCAAGCACTTCCGGGTCCACGTCGAACCAGAACCAGAGACTCTGATTGGTTGGGTCATTGACCATGATGCGTCCCGTCTCCGTATTCACGCGTATCCTCATGGGAACCGAGGTGACCAGGAACGGATTGAGGTCGCTTATGGTCATCTCTACGCCCAGCTGCGCGAGCGCCGCCTGGATATCCACGTTCATCTCCGTGAGATCCATCCTGCTGCTGTTTTCACTCCGGTATACTTGTCCACGGAATCCCAGGTGCTGCGCGAAGTCCTGTGCCGTAGCGGTCCGGGTGTCCAGATTGAGCCACAGCAAGAACGAGTCGCCAACGCCCCAGGCCATCCGTCCCAACGGCGGATTCTCTGCGCCGATGTGGATGCCAAAGCCCGCGTGGAGCTGGTTGTTCTGCAGGTCCTCCGGCGAAACGAAGCCCCCCGCCTCATCGCGGACAACGAACGAGATCTCGAACTCGCCGTCCGGCTGCAGAGGTCGGCCGATGCGAGCAAGGCCG
>CAYTGY010000456.1:0-207 GCA_964437265.1 uncultured Spirochaetaceae bacterium
CGAAATGCTCTCATCGGCCGATTCCAGGCGCCTTCAGACCGCGACGACGTGGGCGGGCTCTGGGAGAACTACCTGGTCATGGAGCGCCTGAAGCGGAACAGCTACCTGCGCCTTCCGGTGCAGGGCTGGTTCTGGCGTACGTACGATCGTCAGGAGATCGACTACGTGGAGGCGAGGGGACGGCGGCTTTGCCTGGAGGTGAACGCC
>CAYTGY010000456.1:217-2791 GCA_964437265.1 uncultured Spirochaetaceae bacterium
CCGGAAGAGGCACTCGACTTTCTCCGGTACTGATCGGGCTTCCCGAAGCTCCGGAAATCGCCGAGTAGCTCACCGTGGTCGGCATTGAACATCACGAGCGTGTTGTCCATGATGCCGAGCTCGTCACTCGATCCCGCGTCGTCCACCCACAGCGGCCAGATCTCCCCCTTAGCGGGTCAGTTTGCGGTGCACATAGCGGTGCGGGCGGTCCGCGTCTTTGCCGTACTTCTTCCGCCGGTACTCCACGTACTCGCTCCAGGTGCCGTCGTACCACTCCACCCCGTCCTCTTCAAAGGCGAGAAGATGCGTGCAGACGCGGTCCAGGAACCAGCGGTCGTGGCTGATCACCAGGACGCACCCGGCGTACTCCTCAATAGCCTCCTCGAGCGCCCGCAGCGTGTTGACGTCAAGGTCATTGGTGGGCTCGTCAAGGAGCAGGACGTTTGACGCCTGCTTGATCATGAGCGCCAGGTGGAGCCGATTGCGCTCGCCGCCTGAGAGCGAGCCCACCTTCTTCTGCTGGTCGGCGCCCTGGAAGTTGAACCACGAGCAGTAGGCGCGCGAGTTCACTTCTCGGTACTCGGCGAGCCGGATAGTGTCCTGACCGTCAGAGATCTGCTCCCAGACGCTCTTCTCCGGGGAGAGCACCTCGCGGCTCTGGTCGACGTAGGCAAACTGGACGGTCTCTCCCAGTTTGATGCGGCCATCGTCGGGCTGCTCCTGGCCCACGATCATCCGGAAGAGCGTGGTCTTGCCCGCGCCGTTGGGACCAACGATCCCTACCACCGCGCCGGGCGGGATGGTGAAGGTGAGGTCGTCAAAGAGCAGTTTCTCTCCAAAGCCCTTCTTGAGCTTCTCCGTCTCTATGACGACGTTCCCAAGCCGCGGGCCGGGTGGGATGGACAGACGCGTCTCCTTCGCACGCTCGCGTCCGCCTTCTGAGAGCAGTCGCTCATACTCGCTGATCCGCGCCTTGCTCTTGGCGTGTCGGCCCTTGGGCGTCATGCGGATCCATTCGAGCTCGCGCTCGAGCGTTTTCTGCCGCTCGCTCTCTCCCTTCTCCTCCTGCGCAAGCCGGGTCTGTTTCTGCTCCAGCCAGCTGGAGTAGTTGCCCTTCCATGGGATGCCCTCTCCGCGGTCGAGCTCCAGGATCCAGCCGGCCACGTTGTCAAGGAAGTAGCGGTCGTGGGTGACCGCGATAACCGTTCCCGCGTAGTCGCGCAGATGCCGCTCGAGCCACGCTACCGTCTCAGCGTCCAGGTGGTTGGTGGGCTCATCCAGGAGCAGGATGTCCGGTTCCTGAAGCAAGAGCCGGCAGAGCGCAACACGTCGGCGTTCACCGCCTGAGAGCACATCAACGCTCGCCTCCGCCGGAGGACACCGCAGCGCATCCATCGCGAGCTCGAGCCGGTTGTCCAGGTTCCACGCATCGGTCGCGTCGAGCTTCTCCTGGAGCGCGGCCTGCTGCTCGCCGAGCTTCTCGTAGTCGGCATCCGGCTCACCGTAGGCTTCGCTGATCCGGTCGAACGCTGCCAACAGGTCCGCGGTCTCTTGCACCCCTTCGCGCACCACATCCAGCACGGTGCGGCCGGGCTCGAGATACGGTTCCTGCTCGAGCATCCCCACGCTGTAGCCGGGCGCTTGCGCGATCTCGCCTGAGTACTCGTCATCCCGGCCGGCCATGATCCTGAGCAATGTCGACTTTCCGGATCCGTTGAGCCCAATCACGCCGATCTTCGCGCCGTAGAAGAACCCGAGGGTGATATCTGTCAGGACCTGCTTGGTCCCGTGCGCCCGGCAGACGCGGTGCATTGAATAGATGACCTTCTTGTCATCAACGGTGACAGCCATGCGAGGAGGATACCAAAAAGCACGCGCGGTGGTGAGGGGGAGGGCGACCGGTTGCCTCCGCCGCCGCCCACGGTATACCGTGCACCGCATGCCGGAGCTGAGCCCAACCCAAGAGATCACCACTGAATCGATTCCAACGCTCGTGGCGCAACTGACCGGCTCGTCGAAGGTGATGCGGAGCATTGTCTCCCGCTACGGGATGCCTCCGGCGTGGCGGCGGGAACCGGGGTTTGCGTCTCTGGTGTATGCGATCATCGAACAACAATTGTCGCTCGCCTCAGCCCGCGCGGTCTATGAGCGGTTGGTTGCAGCCGTGGACGGGCTCACCGCCGGAAGCTTCGTTGACTTGAGCCCGGATGAGCTCCGCGCGCTGGGATTCAGCCGGCAGAAGATCGAGTACTGTCGCGGACTTGCCGAACAGATTGTCTCAGGTAGGCTAAACCTCGCTGAACTCGATACCGCGCCTGACGAGGTGATCCGCGAGACGCTCACCGCGATCCGCGGGATTGGATCCTGGACCGCTGATGTGTATTTGCTGCACTCGCTTGGGAGGCCGGATATCTGGCCGGTCGGGGACCTCGCGTTGCAGGTGGCCATTCAGGAAGAGCTGCGTTTGCTTGAGCGACCAACGCAATCACAGGTGGCCGAATTGGGCGAGCAGTGGCGGCCATGGCGATCAGTTGCCGCGCGGGTGTTCTGGCACGGCTACCTCTGCCGCCGCGG
>CAYTGY010000457.1:0-280 GCA_964437265.1 uncultured Spirochaetaceae bacterium
ACCCAGTCGAAGAGGTGCAGCTCAGCGTTCTCAACATCCGTAACCACGACTGCGGAGTCAGATACTATCGCCACGGGCCCTATGCGATAGCCTTGCTTCAGGAAGTGGTCAACTGGGATCACCAGTCCCTGAGGACGGATCTCTGAGAAGGGGTCCGAACGGAGACTATGCTCGCGCACCCGACTATCGGTTGTCTGCTCGTATACGGCTGATGCAACTACCGGTGGTCCAGTACAGATTAGGCAGACGGCGGCAGCGGACATGACTCGTCTCCAACAAG
>CAYTGY010000457.1:290-2783 GCA_964437265.1 uncultured Spirochaetaceae bacterium
CCGTGCGGATCACTAGTCGCACGAGGCGTGGTCGTCACACTCCGTCCGTGTGGTGGCGTAGCAGAAGTACCATTTCACGTTGTTCGGGTCGCCACCTATGTAGCATTTCTCCGAGACCCATACTTCGATCGTCAGCTCATCTTGGTCAATGAGTCCGCCGCACTCGTCACAATCTACATCGAGCAACTGGTGATCAAACTCATAGGTGCAGCCGGAGCACAGATCATCTGCGCCTGCCTGAATGACGCCCGCAGTCAACAGAAGCATCACCACGACCCCGGCGGCTTTGATTCTTCTCATCCTCTTCTCCTTCCGTTCCATGGTGATACAAGCTTCTCACCACAGCGGCCTGCGCACAAGTGGCCATTGGTACCGTTTTTGGCCACCTTTTGGCCACCCCTGCTGGATGGGGGAGGCGAAACAGGCAAATATCAGCACACCATGGTAGTATGCGACGAGGGCTGACCGATGGACGACGAGATACGAGCGATTGTGGAGGCCGAGCGCGAACGCAACCGTGTCGCGATACGCAAACGCGACAACCGGCTGCGTCGAGCACGCGGGGAGGCGGAGCGACTCGCAGCCGAGCTCGCTAACATCGATCCCGCGGTTCGCGAGGTGTGGCTCTTCGGCAGTGTGGCAAGCGGCCGTCCCGGCCGGGAGGAGTTCGACATCGACCTGGCGATCGCAGGCGGTGATGCGCTCACGCTCTTTGCGCAACTGCCGGAGACCGAGTTCGAAGTCGACATCGTCGAACTGGAGAATGTCAGCGCGCGATTCCGCGAGATGGTGAAGCGCACGGGAGAACAACTCTATGGCACGGACGGCTGACGCGGGCTTCGATTCCGCCGATCCAATGGCGTGGAGTGCCGTGGGGTTCACGCTACACAATCTCTACAACGCAATAGAGAACTACTTCCTCAGAGTGGCGAAGTTCTTCGAGAACCAGATCGAAGGCGGCTCCTGGCACCGCGACCTGGTGAATCGAATGGGTCACGCAGTTCCTTCTCTACGGCCGGCACTTCTCAAGCGAGAAGAACTCGAGCCGTTCCATGAGCTTCGCAGTTTCCGCCACACGTTTCGAAGCCTCTACGATCGGCGACTTGACCCGCGTCGCGTGCGACTTGCCGCCGAACACGCAGATCCGGCGGTAGCGGCACTCGAGGCCGGACACGAACAGTTCGTCGCCCGGCTGGATGAGATCATCGCGGAACTGTGAATTCACGTCGCCAATGATCACTCCAACCATGCGATGGGTTCAGGCAACTGGGCAATGAGAATGCGGGGCCCACCGTTGTTGCTCCCTGCCGGCTGCCCCGCTCGTCTGAGCCGCAACGCCTTTGACACGAAGACTCTGCCCGTCTCATCGACTGCTATGTCGGTGTTGATGAGGCCGGCTCCCCGCGGTGGTTGAGATATGAAGTCCATCTGGGTGAAGACCTGATCGTCAACGTGCACGGTGAAACGGCACCTTCTGCTCAAGTCGTATGCTGACAGATAGCTGATCATGCCGTGAGAGACATAGATACCGTGGGAGGTCAAGCAGCTCAGAATGATCGAGCGCAATGGCTTGATCGTCAATCAACGACAGTTGGGCAATCTGGGAGAGTCCGGTTCCTACGCCGACGCGTTGCACGTCAACAATAGTACCAATCTCTCCCGGACCGGCGCCAAACGCGGCGACACGTTGCGCCTCGCCCGTCGACAGACTATAGAGGTACACGTCCTGATTCTCGATGTCGGTCAGCACAAGCTGGTCGGCAGAAAGGATGCACGCAGGTCCCGGGACGAACGACTGTCTCATGAAGCCGGCGACGTTGATCTCTATTCCCGCCGGCACCTGTGATGGTGCATTGGCCGGGACGACCCTCACGGCAAGGCGATCGGTCGATTCCTGGCTTGGCGACGCACAGAGGAGGAATGTCTGAAGAGACAGGATGACTGCGATCACCCAAGACGTCCTGCGTAAGCCCCTCATTCTGACACCCTCCTTATGCGAGTCATATCCGGATGTGATTCTAGCACCCATCGACGTAGGCATCGCAGCCACCCCAGATGAACACGTACCAGCGCGACCACAAATCGCCACTGTGGGTTTCCACTCATGGGTCTATCGTCTCACCGAATTCCCGCCCGCAACAGTGGTCATTGGTACCGTCTTCGGCCACTTTTTGACCACCCCTGGCCGGCTGTTGGTGTGCCACTGGGTTGGATCGGTGGTCGGAGGTGGAAAGCACGTTCCAGATAGATTCCACCTTACCAGACGCGCGGCCGGAACGGAGCGAGCGAACACTCACGGGCATTCCCAGTAGAACCTCGATCGGTTATGGACATTCCACCTTCGGCGCCTTGGCCCTTCACACATGCAACCGTCACAACTCCGAGAGAACGGACCGGTACTCATAGGCTTGCACCGGCCACTCCCCGTTTGGAGTAGCAAGTGAGCCCACAAAGAGCAGTCCCTCGCGTGCAGATATCCGATCCGGGTGGTTT
>CAYTGY010000458.1:0-2778 GCA_964437265.1 uncultured Spirochaetaceae bacterium
GAGGTTGACCGCGAGCTGGAGATGAAGGTCTCGGTGGTCAAAAAGGGATACGGCTACGTGCTCCACAGCGACCACTCCATCCCGGACACGGTTGAGTACGACACGTACCGCTACTTCTGCGAACGCGGACTGGAGCTGGGAACCTACTGATCCGCGAACCCGGGCGCTGATGCGATATACTACAAAAAGGGTAGTGTAGAGTCGGGTGTGCGTTGCCCGGCGGAGGGGGAGTTATGACCAGGGACAGTGGGTTCGTTCGAGGTATCGTGGTTCGGCTGATCGCGATTCCGCTCATACTCATCGCGGCCGCCGCGCCGGCGTGGAGCCAGCAGACTTCCGGAGCGCAGACAACCATCGCCTTTCTTGGCTTCAACGCCAAGGATATCCCTGCCTCCGGCGCGGACATCCTGGCGGACCTGGTCAGGAGCGAACTGTCGATCTCTCCGCAGTACACCGTGATTGACCGGGAGAGCACGCAGGCGCTCCTGGAGGAGACTGAGCTCCAGCTCTCCGGACTGGTTGATCCTGAATCCGTGGTCGACGTAGGCAGGATGCTGGGCGTCCGGAAGCTGATGGTGGGCACCATCGGTGAGCTGGGACGGCTCTATGTGATCACGCTGCGGATCATCGATGTTCAGACCGGCGAGATTGAGCGGGTGGTCACCGAGGAGTTCGTGGGGGTCATGGAGGACCTCAGGCGCCCGGTGCGAGTAGCCGTGCAGAAGCTGCTCGAGATCGAAGGTATTGAGGTTGACCGGGGCACGTATATCCACGTGAGCTCCGAGCCTGAAGGCGTGGGTATCTACGTTGACGGCCTGTTTGAGGGAAATGCGCCTGCCCGGGTGGCGGTCCCCGGGTCCGGTGAGTACGGCGTCAAGCTCTACTCACCCGGCTACCAGGAGTGGCACCAGAAGGTAACGGTAGGGGACAATTCGACGTTCTTTGTGAATGCCCGCATGTTGGCGGCAGACCCGGACAGCCAGGTGGATGAGCGCGTCCGAGCGCTCCAGGACGGACGGACCAGCTTCATCGTGGGCATGACGCTCTACTCCGCGGCGGTTACGGAGGGACTCATTTTTGCCTCCGGGACGGAGAACGGGCGGCTCTACTTTGGCATGCCGCTGCTGGTCACGCCTGCAACGTTTTTTCTGGCGTTGCGCGCCACCGACGGCGCGATCATGAACAAGGGACGCTCGTTCATGATCACTTCCAGCATTCTGTGGGGCTCAACGCTGGGGTTCACCTCAGGCGTGGTTCTGAATGCAGGCCGACCAGACTTGAGCGCGGACGACTGGCGGCCGTACGTCCTGGCCTCCGTAGTGGGAGGCCTTTCCTATGGCACCGCGGCGACGGTCCTCACCCGGGGTGATGCGTTCCCCGCGCGCCGCGCGTGGTTCATGAACCTGGGCTCCTTCATGGGCTCACTGATTGGTTTAGGCGTGCCCTACATGTTCAACGTGGAGAGCTCCGGCTTCTACCTGGGGTCGATGCTCGCAGGCAGCACCGCCGGCGGTGGACTGGCGCTCTATCTGACCCGCCACATCGCCTCCGAGGGCGCGAACGTGGAGAACCTGTAGCCCCCCGGAACATCCGACCCGCGGCTGGTGACGCCTGAGGGCGCGGAGGTCCCACTGACCTACGCGTTCTCCGGCAACTGGGGCGCAGACCGCAACGTCGTCTCCCATTTCTACCGCAATGGGATCTACTTCCGCACGCCGGCCGGTACGCTCGCGCCGGGTCCGGAGTCGCTTGCCCGGTACCGGGTTGAGTTGTTTGAGGGGGCCTGTGGAATGCGCCACGTGGGTCACAGTATCCCGGAACGGAGCCACCGCTCGTCACCATCCCCGCTCTCGACGCTGAGCTATCACGAGGTGTGCGTCCCGCGAGAGACGATCGGTGAGGACTTGAGACATCACGGTCTCCCAAGCGGCCCGTTGTTCGGCGCGGATGGAGTGGGTGTTTGCCAACGGAAGCGCCTGCCGTAGCAGGGATAGTGTAATGACGCCTTGCGGCAGCCCCTTCGGGAACCAGGCTCGATCGGTGAAGACAACGAGACCGGCTACGGGCCCCCCGGGCACGAGCGCCTCGATGGCTTTCACGTGCCCGTAGTTCTGCCGCAGCGGGTTCTCGAACCTGCGCTTCTGACGACCTATGCACTGGGTCCACGTCCTGTCGTGGGTCTGCCCGAAGATCAGTCCGCCGAAGTCTTTTGTCTCCACAACAAGGAGGCCCTCACTCGTCAGGGCAAGATGATCGATCTGCGTGAGGCCTCCCCGGCCGTCGCGGAGGATCACGTCGTTGGCAACTTCTGCACAGTAGCGGCGTAGCCTGCGAGCGACGGCGGTTTCGCCTCTGGCGCCCGGACGCCGGGGACGCATCAAACCGACGAACAGCACCATAACGATTGTGATACCAACGAGCCAGGTGACAGGCTCAGAGAACACTCTTATGATTGTCGCGCGGTCTACTTGGCTCACTGTCGGCATGCTCCGCCCGCAAGACGCGGCATGGTCAACACGCTACACCGGAAGGAGCCTGACGTCCACGTGCACCCACCCACCGCGATACGATTGCGCAATAGCGATCGAATCATTGATGAAGAGAAGCCCGGGCCTCCTATCGGCCCGTGCGCGCCGTCCTGGCGCGCACGACTCAGCGTCACCGTCTTGAGGAGCCACGGATGGCTCCGCCGTGGAAGCGAATAGCATCGGCGACTTCCGAAGTCCCAAGGCGGTCGCGGTCTCGAGCATCTGCTCGATGGACCACGTGGGGAACACG
>CAYTGY010000459.1:0-2774 GCA_964437265.1 uncultured Spirochaetaceae bacterium
AGGAAGCTCGTTCCTCCTTTGATTCGCTGTTTGGCGGCGAACCGGGCGACTGAGATTATCGACGTCTATGATCGCACTTCTGGACTCCGGGATCGGCGGACTACCGTATCTAGCGGCAATACGAGCGCTGCTCCCCTCCGAGCGCTTCGCATACCTTGCGGACACCGCGCATTTCCCCTACGGCAATCGTCCGGCATCAGAGATTGTTGGATTGGTCCACGTCGCGGTGGAGCATCTGACGCGGGCCGTAGCTCCCCGGGCAGTGGTGATAGCATGCAATACTGCGAGTGTTGTATCGCTTGTGGAGCTTCGCGCGCGCTTCGATATCCCGTTCATCGGCGTGGTGCCCGCAGTGAAACCGGCCGCGGCCATGACCAGAAACGGCAGGATCGGCATTCTGGCAACCGAGCGAACCGCGTCCGACGGCTATCTGCAGGAACTGATCACACGGTTCGCATCGAACCTGTCGGTGACCACGGTGGCCGCCCCCGGGCTGGTTGAGGCGATAGAGAAAGCCCCGGATAGCCGCGACGGGATTGAAGCGGCGCTTGCGGATCCGGTGGATCGCCTCCGCCGCCGCGACGTGGACACCGTGGTGCTGGGATGCACGCACTTCATCCACGCACGACACCATATTGAGAAGCTGATAGGACCGGCGGTACAGGTGGTTGACTCGGTTTCGGGCGTCGCCCGCCAGACCGCCCGAGTCTGTGACGGAGAGCTCAATGAAACCCAGATTGGGCCCGGAAACAGTCTTCTTATGACCACCGCGGATCCCACGGAGGCGTACGCCGTGCTGGCGCGGCGGTTCAATCTGGAGCTCGATCATGCCCGACGGCACGGTCCTGTACGGTAGCAACAATATCTACACCGTGACATCTGAAGGCCACGTGGTGCGCTGCAGGATCAAGGGCAAGCAGCTCGATCTGCCTGAGCGCGCGTACAACCCCCTGGCCCCCGGGGACCGAGTGGCGTTCCAATCGTCGCACGGTACCGGTGGGAGCGGTGCGCCGCCGGAGGGCGTCATCACCGCGCGCCTTCCACGCCGCAATCAGGTGGTTCGGTACAACGCAAAGCGCGGCGCGCTGCAGACGCTCGCGGCGAACGTTGATGGGGTTGTCGCGGTTGCATCCTGTGCGCAGCCCGAATTCCGTGTGCGATTCATTGACCGGGTGAGCATAATGGCCCGCCGCGCCGGCGTTCCGCTCCGCATTCTAGCAACCAAGACGGATCTGGGGGTAGACGGCTACACTCACACTGTGCTGACGGTCTACGAAGCGTGCGAATACCCGGTGCACCGCGTGTCCGCGGTGACCGGCGAGGGGATAGATTCGTTGCGCCGGGCGTTGATCGGTGAGCGAGTCGTCCTGATAGGAAGATCAGGAGTTGGCAAGTCGCGACTCGTAAACGCACTCTTTGGCGAGGAGATCCAGCGCGTCTCCAACATCAGCGTCAAGTACGGACAGGGTCGCCACACCACCACCGGAGCGACGCTGTTGCGGCGGGGCGAGCTGCAGCTCATTGACACTCCGGGCATCAGGGAGTTGGATGTCGGAGACGTAGGTGCACAAACGGTTCGCGAGGCATACCCTGAGTTCGACCCGTTCGAGCCGTATTGCGGGTTCCCGGATTGCCGCCACCTCCAAGAGGACGGTTGCGCAGTCCGCCACGCCGTGGACAAGGGCATCATTCTTGCCTCCCGGTACCAGAACTACGCAGCCCTGACGCTCTCAGCGCTGGAACAGGAGTAACCGATGAACGCACATGGGTTGCGTGTACTGGAATTCGAGCGGATCCGGCAGCGTGTGCTCGAGCACGCGCTGAGTGAGGAGGCGGCAGAGCTGGTGGCCCGGGAGGGGTTCAGGCACTCGGCGTCGGAGATCGCTTCCTATCATCGGATCAGCTCGCTCATCCGCCGCTGCCGTCACACCACCATTGAGACGCCGGCGTTTTCATTCCCGCCGGTCGCCGATGCCGTGGCGCGGGTGAAGAAAGACGGTGTTGTGCTCGAGGCTGAGGAACTGGCCGCCATTCGAACCTATGCGTACTCGGCCGCGGTGGCAAAGCGATATTACACCGAGTCGCTCGGTCAGCTGGAGGATCCGGGTGATGAGCTCCGTGCGCTCCTGGACGCAATCCCGGAGATTCCGAAGCTTGTCTCACGAATCTCGCGCGTAATTGATCAGGACGGCTTTACAAAGGAGCGCGAAATACCGGAGCTACGCGAGATCCGTGGACAGATCACCAAGGCCGAGCAGGACCTTGCCCAGACGGCCAGACAAATCCTCACCAGAGATGACACCCGCCGCTACTGGAACTCCACGGTCCCCACCCAGCGAGAGGGCCGGGTGGTGCTCGCCCTCAAGAGCGAACACAAGGGCAAGGTGCGGGGGATTGTGCACGAAGTGTCGTCTACCGGGGCGACGGTGTTCGTGGAACCGGATTCGGTGGTGGAGCTAAACAACCGCGTGACTGAAGCGCATCACCGGTACCATGCGGAGCTACTGAAGATCATGCGCGACCTCTCTGCCGCGTGCCGTGCGGAGCTCCCCCAGCTGAACGCGTCGCTGGGCGCCGTGACCGAGTTTGACCGGTACCACATGCGTGCCCGGTACGCGGACCAGATCGCCGCAGAGAGCCCCCAGGTGGGCGGCAAGCGGTTCTCGCTCCGCCGGGCCCGACATCCGTTGCTCAAGGAACCGGTGCCCATTGAGCTCGTGTTTCCGCCGGGCAAGCGCCTGCTGATCATCACCGGGCCGAATACCGGCGGCAAG
>CAYTGY010000460.1:0-2771 GCA_964437265.1 uncultured Spirochaetaceae bacterium
ACTGCACATAGTTCTCCGTATGAGACTCATCGGCACGTTGGTTGAGAGACTCGATGATCTCTTGTTTCCGTTGTGAACTGGTATCTGCAGACTCATACTCCCGCACCAACGTGGTGTACTGGGTATAGTCTTCCTGCAGGCGGGCCACCATATAGCGAATAGTAAGGTCCCACAGCGTGTCTCCCCGGACAACAGTGTACCTCGTTTCGTCCGGCAAGACAAAGATATTCCCGGGATAGATCCAATCAGGATCTTCGGAGCGGGGAACGTCGGCGTGCATGCGCGCGTATCCGTTGTCCGTGGCGATCCGGTTAACCAGCGTGATGATGTCCCGGACGGTGATCTCAATACCTCCGGGTCCTACAACACGCTCCGCCGTGATAGTTATGCCCGGAGTCTGACGCAGTACCTCCAACGCCGGCAACGCTTCCTCCGGCCAGTTATCAGGAACCACCGGCGCCTCACCATCCCCGCCATCCGGTTGTCCGGTCTGACCGCGTCCATCCGTACCCGGGCTCGTGCCACCGGTATCCACGGGCCCTGGTCCCTCGCCGCCGGGCTGACCCTCGCCGCCGGGCTCTCCGTTGCTTCCACCCGGCGTCGCTCCGGGAGACTCCGCGCCGGGAGTTGCACCGGGCTGGTCGCCGCCGTTACCTGGGATCCGGCCGTTTCCGGCGACAGAGTCCGTGTCCTGCCGCCCGAATGGACTTGGGATAACGCTGGTGGCGAAAAGCGCGCCCAACGCGCCCAACACGATCAGCACAATGGCGGCAGGCAGAATCCAGCGAAGTGCAGAGCCCCGGTCTGAGCCGGGGTCGCGAGCGCGCCCCCGCGAGGTAGTCGCGGCACCGGGGCCGGCTTTGGTGCGGCCCTTGTCCGCCGTAGCCTCACGCGTCGCGCGGGCATCAGCACGCGCGTCCGACGTCCGGTCATCTGAGACAGGCTTCTTGGCTACGTCCTTCGCGGCTCCAGCTGCCGCCTCCGCGGCCCTGGCGTCGCGCTCGGCCCGCCGACGCTCACGAGCAGCCTCCATCTCCTCCGGATTCGCAAGGGCACTGATGAGATCTTCCAGTCGCCCACGCTCGGCTACGAAGTCAGTGCCGACCGGTTGGTTGATGGTGGTTGCATAGACTTGTTCCGCGTGGGCCACACGGTCACTCGTGATCCTTGTGGCGTGACGGAAGAAGCAGTACGCATCATCCGCAGTGATGTGGAGATCAGCGACAATCGGCAGGTAGACAGGAATGTCTCCAAGGTCTTCCGCCTCGCGACCCAGAACGGCGGCCAGCGCATCAGCCTTTTTGGCCAGCTCCGGCTCATTGCTCACCAGGAAGCGCAGCGTCTCACGCACATTGTGGCGGACCAGACGCATGAGGGGATGCGGCTCCTCACTGTCATTCCTCAGAAGCGACCGAAGGCTTTTGACGACCTTGGCCGTGTCACGTCCGGCCCACAGCTCAGTGAAGAAGTACACCAGTTGAGCGATAGCGCTATTATCCGTCTGGCTAAGCAGATCCCGGTACGGAATGCTCTTCTCCGGAAGGTACGCAGCAGCCAGACCTGAGCGCGTCAGCGGAGTACTGGAAATCACATACGGGACGCCCTCCATAAGCTTCAGCGTTTGGGAGCCGCCGGAAGCGCGTAGCGTGAGCGTACCTGCAGCGAGGTCTGCCAATACAGATTCATCCGCTCGCGACTTGCCCGAGCGCTTGCCGCCGGCGGTCTCAAACACAATAGGTCCCGGCAAATCTTGCAGTGACACAACCGCACCTGAGGAGCGATGCTCAACGGCGAACCGGTGAAACTCGTAGTGGTCCGCGCCGGAGTCCAGAACCGTTGCTTTGAGCTCCGGGAGGCTGCTCGCTCCGAACAACGCAATCGCGTTGTTTACCCGTTCGGCGTCGGCGGTAGCCACGTGGAGTTGCCGCGACCGGGAACGGCTTCGTTTGAAGAGACGGATCAACGCGGAATCCGCGGATGACGCGCGGACGGACGCAATTCGGTCCGGATCCACGCCAACCCCGGCCAGATCAAAGAAGTACGAGTCTGATAGATCGAGCGCCGCGATCTCCCCACGCGCAATCAAGTACGGCCTTCCGGACACGGTCATGAAAGCAGGAGTCTGGTAGACATCACCTGGAAGTCTGAACGGATGCCGGGCAAACCGATTCTTGACCTCCTGCGCGTGGGCGCTGAAGTGGTGATCCAGCTGCTCTCTGCGCTTGAGGTCAAAGACATCGTGCTTCTTGAACTTGACCTTGATGTTACCGTCCGAATAGAAGTACACAAATACGTGCCGCGAGTCCTCTTCCTCATGGTCCGCTGCCTGAAAGGACTCCGAGGGAACATCTTCTGCATTGAGGAACGCCTTCAGGCGCTCAACGGTTGCCGCGTCACCCAAATACCGGGTGTCCTTGGTGGTTCTGCCATTCAGGCTTGAAGGCTCATCAAGAGGGTTGCCCGTCAGAGCGTCCGGCACGACGATGGTTGAGACAATTGGTTTCAGCGCGTCCGGGAGGTCCGTGGACGTCCCAACCCGCACAAACGGCTTGTAGTCATCCCAGTGCGAGCCCACGTATACCACGTAGCACTCGTGGTCCAGGTGGAAGACACGACTCGCTGGATTCTGCTCATATTCGTTCAACATCCCCCGCCCCGCGGCACTACTATAGCGTACTCCTTCTCTTTTCGCAAACTTGTCTGGCCGCTATACTCTAGAATCTAAAGAGGCGGCGATTGATGATCATCAATGCAAACACCCGCGGAAAGAT
>CAYTGY010000461.1:0-2770 GCA_964437265.1 uncultured Spirochaetaceae bacterium
GTGCCGCAACGGGATCCCCCTCCCGAGCCGCTTCCGCGGCATCCTCCGCAGTGACCTCCGCAAGTGAATCCAGGGATGCACAATAGGCGCACGGGCGGCCACGCTGAAGCTGCTCACGCGCCAACGACTGAGCGGTCTGCGCGATGCCGCCGCCGCTGCAGAACCCCTCTACCGACCCCGCCTTTCCGAACCCAACCGGACCGTGACGCTCGAGCCGCACGTGACCTATCTCCCCCGCCTCACCGCTTCCGGTCACCAGCGTCCCGTTCGCCACTATGCCGGCACCGAACCCGCTGCCGAATGTCAGAAACACCGCGCTGTGCACCCCGCGCGCGGCGCCGAACCACCACTCGGCAAGGACACCCGCATCCGCGTCGTTCATGAGCGTCGCGGGAATCCGCAGACGGCGTTCTAGCTCCGCGGCTATGGGAACGCGGTCCCACCCGGGAAGATTGGGCGGAGAGAGGATGACCCCCGCCGCCGAATCAAGCGGCCCGCCGCAGCTCACCGCGCATCGCAACGGCGCCGGATCGGCGGCGTGCATCAGAGCCTGCGCATGCTCTGCGAGTACAGACAGGGGGTCGTTCCCCGAACGACCATCGAGCGTGCTTGTTGAGAATGAGCGCTTCGCTACAAGCTCCGGCGGGGTCGAATCCAATGCGGAGGTAACGGAGACAGTCGTTGTGGTGCCGCCAATGTCGATCCCAAGGACGGACAGCGGGCCGCCTGAACACATATGGATATTCAACCGCAGATCGCGAGAGACCGCAAGCGGCGTGCGTGCGTCCGTCACGGTTCGCTTTCTTCGGGAGCCGCGAAGGCATGGACACTTGCGGGAGAGCGTGTCACAGTGCCATGAAAGGGAGCACCAATGAAGGGAATCGGACTACAACTCTACACTCTACGCGCCATCATCTCTGATGACGTGCCGGGTACGCTCAAACGGGTGGCGGAGATCGGCTACGACTCGGTGGAGACTGCCGGTGACTACGGACTTGGCGCAGCGGCATTGGGCCGGCTGATTCGGGAGACCGGCATGAGCGTCGCAGGCGCCCATATCGGCATTACCCTATTGCGCACTGAGCTGGATACACAGGTACGCCTGGTAACCGAACAGGGTGCAGAGGCGCTGATCTGCCCCATCATCCCAAAGGGAGAGACCAAAAGCTCAGAACAATTTCGCACCATCGCCGCGGAGTTCAACCGCTTCGCCGCGACCGCGAATGACGCGGGATTGCGCTTCCTCTACCACCTCCACGGCGGAGAGTTCACGGCGTTCGAGGACGCGGGGGACCGGACCGGATTCCAGATTCTCATTGAGGAGACGGACCCGGACCTGGTGAGCTTTGAGCTGGACACCTATTGGGTGGAGAAAGCCGGCCAGGAATCGGTGGCGCTATTCACGGCGCATGCAGGACGCATCCCCTACCTCCACCTCAAGGACTACGACAAACCGGCGACGTTCCGGGATGTGCCGGTTGGTGAGGGCACGGTGAATACCGGCACGTTGCTCGCAAAAGCAACTGCTGCCGGGGTGGACTGGCTGGTAGTGGAACAGGAGCAGTTCGACCAGCCGGAGATTGAGAGCGTGGCGACAAGCTACAAGAACATCCGCGGGATGCTCGCCGGCCCGGCAGAATAGGGACGACGGGACAACCGCACGGGCGTGCTGGTTGTTAGCGCGGACGCCGGAAGAGACCCGCAATGAAGGCGGGAAGCAGGGTGGCTGCCGCGCGCAGCCGGCCGGGCCCGTAGAGCAGCGGCAACATGCTGCTCATCACGCGGTACGCCCGCGGGCTGTTGGGGAACCACCAGATCTGATGTGGCGATCTGCGCCATCTGCTCTCCACCACCACCTTCGGCCTGGTCATGGACTCAAGCCCCAGCATCCCGTGGGTCCGGCCCATGGAGGATTCCTTGTAGCCGCCCCACGGCGTCTCCGCCATGCCGTGCTGCATCAGGTGGTCGTTCACCGCAATTGAGCCGGCCTCAAGCCGCATTGCGACGCGCCATGCACGCCGCGGATTGGCGGACCAGACTGACCCGGAGAGGCCCAGATACGAGTCGTTGGCGCGCCGGATTGCGTCCTCGTCATTGGCTGCGCGCTCGAGCGTGAGAATCGGCCCAAAGGTCTCATGTCGAATGACGTCCATCTCCGGAGAGACGTTCTCCAGCACCACCGCCTTGTGTGCGCCTACGGCAGCGTCATCTGCCGGGGACTGTTCGCTCTCCGCAGCCACCACGGCGCCCGCGCCAATCGCATCACGAAGGTGCGCGTCCACGGTGTCTCGCTGTGATGTAGTGGTCAGACTACCAACGTCAACGTTGTGATCCCGGTCCGGCCCCACGCGAAGCTCCCTGATCCGCGCCAGCAGCGAATCGCGGAAACGGTCGTAGATCCGCTCCTCCACAATGATCCGCTCTACCCCGCCGCACGACTGGCCGGCGTTGCTCAGCCCGGCCCAGAGCGCGCCTCCCACCGCGCGTTCAACGGAAGCGTCGTCCAAGACCACCATGGCGTCGTTGCCGCCCAGCTCCAGTCCAACCGGCAGGAGCCGGCGTCCGGCACCCTCAGCCAGCTGCTTGCCCACCGCCACGCTTCCGGTGAAATTCAGCTTGTCAATCGCCGCCCCCAGGAACGCGTCGCCGGCCTGTCTGCCCGGCAAGTGCACCAGCGCCACAAGATCTTGTGGGATACCCACGGCGCGCAACAGCTTGATGATCGCCTCGCCCACCGGTTGTGCCTGGGTAGCAACTTTGAGCACCACTC
>CAYTGY010000462.1:0-2768 GCA_964437265.1 uncultured Spirochaetaceae bacterium
ATTATGTGAATCAGCAGTTGTTCCAGACCATCTTGGAGAAGCTTGGGCACCACGTGTTGCTTGCCTCCAACGGTCGCGAGGCGGTGGAGAAGGCGCGTGAGCTGGAGCCGGCGCTGATCTTCATGGACGTCCAGATGCCGGAGATGAACGGCTACGAGGCCACCACCCGCCTACGGTTGGACGGTTTCAGCCAACCCATCATTGCGGTGACCGCCAATGCACTTCGCGGTGAGCGCGACAAGTGTTTGGAGGTCGGGATGAATGACTACCTGACCAAGCCGTTCAAGCGCGACGATCTTCTGCCGCTGTTGGCAAAGTGGCTGCCGGCCACCGGGGTGCGGGCCGGAGCGCAGTTGCCTTCGGACGACGAGCCCGCCGAATTGGAGGAGCTGAAAGACGCTTCAGACCTCGAGCCGCTTGAGGAGCTTGATGAGGCTACTATGGACCAGATGATGGAGATGCAACCCGAGCTCGTGGACTACACCGTCCCTGATGAGATGGTATCCGGTGTCCTCAGCGGTCCCGACGCGCCGGTCTTTGACGTGGAGGCGGCAGTAACAACGTTTGTTGGACGCAGAGACGTTGTGGAGCGGGTGGTTCGGGATTTCGTTGCCAAGATCGAAGCCATCCTGCCGGTGATCCGTCAGTCCATAGAAACAGAGGAGTTTGATACCGTCTGCAGGGAGGCGCACGGGCTCAAGGGCGGCGCGTGGAACCTGGAGGCTCGCAGGTTCGGTGACATGGCCGCGCTTCTGGAAGCGTCTGGGAAGATGGCGGATGTAAACCGCTGCCGGTACTACCTGGAGCGGCTTGAAAGCGTGTACGAGGAGTTCCGGACCGAGGTTTCCGCGCTGTTCGAGTCCGAGCCAGCCGGACGTACAACCGGGGCGTAGCGGCTGCAGCCGCATGGTATCCGGCGCGGCGGGTTATCCGCCGCCAAATCGGATTCGCCAGACCACATCTTGGCCCAGCTGCTTCAGATCCACGGTTGTGCCGCGCAGCGCCTCGCCGAGGGTCCGTGTGCCCATCTCAGCGACGGCCGAGACGCCGTGGCCAATCATCAGCGGAGCGCTCACCAGCACAAGCTCGTCCACGAGTCGTTCCGCAAAGAACGTTGTTATGATCGCCGATCCGCCCTCCACCAGCAGGCGCCGACAGCCGCGAGACGCCAACGCAGTGAGTGCCTCGCCAAGAGAGAGCGCTCCGGACGGCGACGCTGCGACCTGGATGACCGTGACACCATGCGCGCGGAGTGTCTCTGCCCGTCCCGTCTCAGCTTCGGGGCCGCCAATGACGACGGTTGGATAGTGCTTGGCATCTGCTACAACGTGCGCGTGTTCCGGAGTACGCAACCTGGTGTCCATCACAACGCGCAACGGTGAGCGGCAGCCGGGAAGACGACAGGTGAGCTGCGGATTGTCTGCCAGCACCGTCCCCACGCCCACCAAGACGGCGTCATGGTCACGCCGGAGCTCATGTGCAAGGCGTAGCGTCTCTTCGCCGGAGATCCACTGTGAGCTGCCGTCCCGCGCAGCAATCCGGCCGTCGGCGCTTTGCGCGTAGCTCACCGTGACGGACGGTCGCATCATCACCCGGCCACCTGGACAATCACCCGCCTGTTCCGGGGACCGTCGAATTCGGCGAAGTAGATCCCTTGCCAGGTGCCAAGCACCAGTCGCCCATCACGCACCAGGATGGTCTCGCTGCAGCCGAGCATGGAGCTCTTTACGTGAGCCGCGCTGTTGCCCTCTCCGTGTTGGAAAAACGGCCGCCTCCACGGGACCATCGTGTCCAACTGAGCCAGAAGGTCATGCACCACATCCGGATCTGCATTCTCATTGATGGTGACCGCCGCGGTTGTGTGCGGCACGAATACCACTACCACGCCGTCGGAGATTCCGCTGGTGCGCACCGCTTCAGCAACGCGGTCGGTTATGTCCACAAACGCAGCCCGCTCCGGCGTTTGGACGCTGAACTCTGCTGTCTTGCTCATAGGTCATGGTATCTGGTGGACGCCGCGACTACAATGGGACTCCACGGAACGGACGTTTATGGCGACTCGAAAGAGAGTAGTGCAGTTGCCGGCTCTTGGGTACAATGGCCGCCGAGTGAGAGCTGCCATGAACTGCTGGATGTGTTTGCCCAAGGTCTGCGTCGCGGTCTGCTTGTACGCTGTGTTGCTGCTCCTTGTCTCGTGCGTCGCCGTTCGTCCGGTGACCACGAGACTTTTGGGGGAGGCGCGCGTGAGCGGCACCCCACTTCCCCCCGGGAAGCTTTCCGTTCCAGGGGGCCCGCGTGCAGGAGAGATCGGACTCCCGGAAGACGGGCCGGTCTCCGACCTCATCCGGGAGTGGGCATCGCGTGAGATTCCCGACTGGGAGTCTGAGGGCAAGGTCACCGCCCCGCGGGTGTTGCTGGCAAAGCCGGCAACCGGCACGGATATTGTGGAGGTGAACCGGTACCTCGTGGGTGCGTCGCCGTGGGCCAAGATCGGCTCAACCTGGGGCCTCCGGCCCAACGGTGACTACGATTTCAGTCTGCCGCCGCTGACGGCTATCCTGTACCAGTTCGGAGACACCCCAGAGCTTCTCTATCCTGAGACGCGAGGGCACCTGCTGAGCGTTCTCCTGAACCAGGATGGACCGGGCTTTGAGACCACCGTTCCGGGGAGCTTGCGCCTTGTTGCAGAGACTGAGAACCACATTCGCATGACTGAGGGTAGCCGGTATCTCAAGAACCAGTGGCTCGTTGCTCACGGCGAGACCGCG
>CAYTGY010000463.1:0-2767 GCA_964437265.1 uncultured Spirochaetaceae bacterium
AGGGATTGTCGCGAGTAGAGCGAGGCGAGCATATAGTGATTGCTGGCGAGCTCTAGGTACTGGTCGATCTTCTCATTGATTTGCAGTGCCTGCTGCAGCCGCTCCTCAGCACGGGCGTACTCGCCGCGCCTGCTGTGCACGGTCCCGATGTTGTGATAGAGGATCGCCAGATCGCCCTCCGGGGTATCGTCGGTGTGGTACTCCAGCGCCCCGGAGAAGAGCTCCATCGCCTGTGTATTGTTGCCGCGGCGGAGCGCAGCCTCCCCCTGGTTGCTGGTGGTCTGCAGCAAGATGTCCGGCGCTTGGAGTCGCTCCGCGATCTCCATGGCCAGCGTGAACTGCTGATCGCCGGCTTCCGTGTCGCCCACCGCCAGGTAGACCTTGCCAATGGAGTTATAGCTCCGCGCCGCGTCCGGGAGATTGTCGACAGCCAGGTTCTCCTTCAAGGCGAGCTCAAAGAACTGCAGTGCCTGCTCGAAGTTACCTTGCTGATAGTACCGATTGCCAAAGGCTGCGTACTCGGCGGCTTGGTCCCGTGTATCAGTAACCTCTTCCGGCTGCCGCCGGCCGCGGGGAAGGCTTGAGCATCCGGTGAGCACAACAAAAAGCGCGGCAGCAAGAATGAGGAAGAGCGTTCGGAGCCTCGCCATCAGAACTCCTCGTCCCGGACGCCTTGGAACGTAGAGGGTTGGTCGACTGCTTCCGGAATCCCGCGGCGAAGCAGCGGATTGTTGCGCAGCCCCTCAAGCACCTCCTGTCCGGTGTCGAGCGTCTGTCGCCCCTCTTCAAGGAGCCCGGAGATCTGCGGCTGCGTTTGGTTTAGGTACTGTGTGAATCCTTCAATCTCCTCAATGCTGCCCTGGAGATTCACGATGCTCCCGCTGAGGCCGGCGATAACCGACTGTATCTGGTTATAGAGCTCATTGTCGTCATTGAGGAGCGTCGCGAGTGATCCTTGCGGATCGAGCAACCGCGGGATGAGGCCGGTTGGATCAGATAGCGCTGCAGTGGTCTGCTCCACGTTTCCGGCGATGCCTTCCAGATTCCCCATGACCTGGTCAATTCGCTGTGAGGTGTCGGCAACCAGGAGATTGAGCCGTGCAACCGCCCCCTGCAGTTGGGCCACCGTGGCGTCCGCGCTGGAGAGCATATTGTTGATGGGGCCGAATCCCTGTCCGGAAAGGGTGCTGTCAAGCTGTGCGGCTATTGAAGCGATGCTGGTAAGGGTGCTGTCTACTTTGTCAATGATGGGCCCTACCTGGTCTACCTGCGCCAGCAGTGAGGAGATGGGGTCGTCATCGCGGAGCACCGTCACCAGATTCTCCTCGCGGTAGCGAAGGCCTTGCTTAGAGTTGAAGCGCGGGATGGTGGCGCCTTCCGCCGGGGGTGGGGTGTCCATGCTCCCCTGATGGAGGACCAGCTGACCACCGCCCAGTGGATTGGTCACCAGCTGGATAAGCGAGTATTGATTTACCTTGTCGATGTACTCCTCCTGGATGAAGAAACGCACGTCGACGGTGTTTTCGTCGTCCAGGACAACATCGGTCACCTGGCCAATAGTGAAGCCGCGGAACTTGATGGGCATGCCGGTGGAGACCTCGGCGGTGGCGAATTCGGTGCGGTAGTAGTAGTTCTTCTTGAACCAACGTTGATTGACCCCCATGAGCACCAGCAGGGTCACGGTGAGGGCGAGCGCGAGGATTATGAACACTCCCACAACCTGGTTGGCCAGTCGGTACCGTAACTTCATTGTTCTACTACCTTAGCATCGGCGGACCGCTGAGAGCTGTTCATGAGAAAAACGTTCCTTCATCCGGGTCCAACAGTTCGAGGATATCACCATCATACGTTGCTGTCTCGCTCAAAACGTCGGTCAGGATTCGTGACACGTCAGGATTGGTGCTGCGCGTGATCTCCCGCAGCGTGCCAAACTCAAGAACCCGGCCACCTTTGAGGACCAGGACGAAGTCCGCAAGCCGGCTGGCGATCCTCGCGTCGTGGGTCACGGCGATCAACGTGATGTTCGCGGCCTTGAGCTCTTTGAGTTTCCGAATCAGGACGTCCACAGCTTCTCCGTCGATTGATGTGGTGGGCTCGTCAAGGAAGATCAGCTCAGGCTCCGTCATGAGTGCGCGCGCGAATGAGAACATCTTGCGCTCACCGGCCGAGACCTGCGCCGGACGGACGGTGAGGCGGACCGTTCGCCCAAGCTCATGCACGACCCGCGTCACCCGGGCCTCGATGTCGGCTTCGCTCATGCCGCGGAAGTGGTGCCGCAGCGGAAGGGCCAGGTTCTGCAAGAGTGACAGGTTCTGCCAGAGCGCCGCGTCCTGAAAGACGAATCCGTTCTTGCGGCGGAGCTCACGGATCTCACGGTCGTTAAGCCGGGCGAAGTCCTTTCCCAGGATCGTAACACGGCCCTCAGACGGCTCAATTAGCCCGGATGCGGTCTTCAGAAGTGTGCTCTTGCCCGAACCCGACGGGCCCATGATGACCGTTGACTTGCCGCGCGGGAAGGAGAGCGAGACATCCTCAATGACCGGCTCGTCGTCAAAGGCTACTGCAACCTCCTGCAGACGCACCGCCACATCAATCTGCTCTTCCGGGGCAATGATATCCGGGGCAAGCTCATCGCTCATGGGCTCACGAAGCATAGAATACCAGTGTGATGATCGCGTCCATAACAATCACCAGCGTGATCCCCTGTCCCACGGCCTTTATCGCCGCTCCGGGGATCTCCGTTGACGATTGCTCAACCCGAAATCCG
>CAYTGY010000464.1:0-2753 GCA_964437265.1 uncultured Spirochaetaceae bacterium
TCGGGCGGAATCGAGGCGGATGTCCTCATTGAGGTTGAGATTGAGATTGAGCCGAGTACCGGCATAGACGCAACCATCACCGTACAGCCGTCCACCGTATTCTACTTTGACATATCCAACCTCCGCGGAGAGCAGAGCGGCGGCGTAGAGCTTCTCGGCGGTTCTGTTGGAGTGGTCGCGCGGCGGCTTGTCGGCACCTCTAGTCTGGACGTCCGCACCTCCAGTGCGGTGATGGGCGTTCGCGGCACCACGTTCAGCGTTACCACGGCAATCAATGGGGATATCCTGGTAACCACTACAGAAGGGTCCGTGGAGTGCACGCCTGCAGAGGGTCAGCCGCGTTTCGCGGTACCCGGGCAGGCGGTGGAGCAGACCATTGACGGCACCTTCCGGAACATTGACATAGAGGGTGTGGATGCGGCGACCTTCCAACGCTCCTGGTTCAAGGAGCGCGTTCAGGCCTTTGACGCGAATGCGCCGCGAGTCATTCGCTACTACGGCCAACGCTACCTGGAGCAGCGCGAGCAGTTTGCGGCTGCGTACCGCGCGCTTCTGGCCGAGCGTGACATCATTGACAAGTGGATCACCGAAGATGAAGAGGGGCGCATTGGCACCCGCATGGACGTGATGCGGGAGAAGCGAGAGATTGTCGGTGAGTTGATGGCCGTGCGCGGCTCGCTTTTTCTGTTCGAGCGCACCTTCTATCGACTGGCCCAGATGGCCCCCTACGCCCGCGGTGAGGTTCTGACCATGCGCGTGGCGCCCGGCGTTACCGCGCAGCAACTCTTCCAGACCGTCGCGGACGACCGTGAGGTCTTCTCCCGGCGAATGTCCATTGTCCGCTACGTGATGAAGCTCTACGCTTTGCGTAACGACGGCGTCATGCCGTTCATGGGCGTATCCGGCATGGGCGACGGCTCGTTTGCCTCGCCGGACTCGCATTTCTTTGGGGATACTGACAGCTTCATGGACCGCGACGACGACTCCGGAGGTAGCGCAGCAGACCGGCTTCGCCGGCCGTAGGGCCTGCGCATGAACGGCGTCGCCGTTCATGCGGCGCCTATCGGCGGCCGGGTCAGAAGATCGTCGGTTCCGATCGCTTGGCCCGTTCGCGCTCCAACCGCTGCAGGTATTCGGTCTCCTCTTCCTTCACCTCGGTGATGAGGTTGCCGGTAATTCGCTTGAGCAGCACCTTGAAGGTCGGCGCGAATACCAGGATCTTGCGTGCCGTTGTTCCCCCAACGTCCGCGGTCTCTATGGGGATTCCTTCCGTTTCCAGATAGCTCAGGGCGAACTCCACGTTGTTGGAGGACACGCTGCCCAACCCTTGAACGTTACCTGCGCGTCCGCCCATTTGGGCCTTCCCGGTGTTTTGACCTAAGCGCAGCACGTGGCCTCCGCCGAACACTTTTGCCACCAGATCGCGTCGGCGTGACCCCTGCTTGATCATCTCATTGATGACTAGTTCCATAGCATACATCCCGTACTTGCCGCTCTCTGAAAGAAAGAGACGACGTTCGGCATCCGATTGAGCCGCTTTTTCGGCCCCTCGGGAGTTGGCCACCAGCATGAAGTGATTGAGGCCGCTGAGCTTCAGCCGCCGATCATGAAAAGCCACGGCAACACAACTACCCAATACGGTGGAAATGATCTTGTCCTCGCCGGTGGCGTAGAACTCGCCCGGATGGATGATAACCACTTCCTTCTGGAACTTGCCGTTGTAATGCGTAAACATGTCGGTACGCGCTAGAAGAGCGTGACCTCCCCGGCATCTTGGCCGGATTCCACATCAAACCCGCCAAGCTCCGCAGCGGTCTGTTTGTGCGTGAAGATAGTGAATCGTTGGATGATCTCCTGAAGTTTACGGTTCTCAATTCTCCACTCGCTGAGCCCACGAGCTTCCAGCATGGACTGCATCCGCTGCCACGTCGCATGCTTTATCTCGCTCAAGGTGGCCTTTATTGCTCCAATGTCTGAGATCAGGATCTCCAGCCGGTCAAGGTCCTTCTTGCTGGTTTCGAACATGTTCAGGAACGCCTTCGTGAAGACGGAGAAGCCGCTGAGCGATCCGGCGACGCTGTCGTTGGCCGCGTGGAGCGTTTCATACGACTCACTGATCTGTTGAGCGAACTCTTGTACAAATCGGTTCTCACCACGGAAGACGGATTCCAAGTCGGTGATAACCGCACCGGTCTTGGTGATGAACTCCTTTGTGTAGTCCAGACTCTGTTCCACGTCGTTGTCAATCCGGTGCGTCAGAGCATTCATCTCCTCCACCGTCCCGGACATCTCCTGGAGTACCGTTTGCTTTGCCACCTCAATCCGTGATGCCACGTCAATCGAGTGGAAGCGGGTTACCAGCGTCGCAAATGCGTTGAAGTTCTCGTTCACTTGCTTCACCATGCGAGAGACCTGTCCCGCCCGCTGACCAATACTCTCCTTCATCTTCATGGAATGCTGAAGGTCGCCAAGCAGGTCGTGAAGCATGCTGGTGCTTGTCGCGAACAGATCGGTCAGCGAGCGATGCTCTCCGTCTCCGGAGAGTGCGTCTTCAACCAGCTCAGCTCGCCGGTTCTCCGCAGCCCGAATGATATTCGCCGCCTCGCGCGAGTTGTCGCGGAATGTCGAGAGGCTATCCCGAATCCGGTCGGACACGTCGTCAAGAACCGCCGCGCACAGGTCCGAAAGCTTGTGCAGGAAGGAAAGCTCGTCCAGCAGGGCTTCCTCATCGTCCATCTCTGCCAGCTCGTGAA
>CAYTGY010000465.1:0-2739 GCA_964437265.1 uncultured Spirochaetaceae bacterium
GTCCTGAGCTCCGTGGTGCTTGACTTCGGTTCCACAATTTCGGCAGCAGTCTTTACCTGGTAGCGGTTTCCCCTTGCGAAATCTGACAGCCCAGATACTATGGGTGACGGGAGGTACTATGAAGTCACGCAACACGCTCACCATGGTCTTGCTGCTCGCCGCCGTCGCGTCGGTCGGCGCGCAGGAGGCGCGCTTCCGGATCCTAATAGACGGGAAATGGGGATTCATTGACCAGGACGGGGCGGTGATCGTGGAGCCGCAGTACGACTACGCCTTCCGTTTCCGTGAGGGGCACACGGTTGTCCGGCAGGGCGGCTATCATGACGGAACTCGCGCGTTCATCAACACTGCCGGAGCCCAAATCACACAATTCATCTACGACTACGCATACCACTTTGTGAACGGGTTTGGGATGGGCGTGATCGACGGGAAGTGGGTTTTCATCCGTGAGGACGGTGGCACGCTTGGCCTGGCTCGGTATGATTCTGTCTTGCCGTTCCAGAACGGGTATGCCGCGGTCATGGTCCGGCGTGATGACGAACGACTGTGGAGCATCATTGACGCAGACGCAAACCGCGTGACTGAGCGCATCTACCCCCGAATCTCCTACGCCGGCGAGGCCACGTGGTGGGTCCAGGGACCGGACGAACGTTGGGCGTTGTACGAGCCCGGTGGCCCGGAACCAGATGTGTTTCGCTACGATAGCGTTGGATCCTTCAGAGACGGGTATGCGATTGTTAGCAGAAGCGAAGAAGACCGCCGTGTCTACCAGGTTATCACGCCGGACGAAGAGGCGATCTACGAGACCGAGGACCGGCTCTACTTTATCTGGTCGGTGAGCGAGGGAATCATCAGAATGAACGGAAGCGGCACCACATACCTTCGGTCCGACGGCACGCTGGTGACGGAACAAGGCTTTCGCGGCGGGTCAGACTTCTTTGACGGCGCGGCAACGGTCACGGCCGCGGACAACCGGCTGGGCGGCATCATCGCTGACGACGGAGCGTATATCGTCATGCCCAAGTACGCGTGGATTGGATCCTTCAACGAGTACGGGCTGGCCAGGTTCCGCCGGGATGACCGCTATGGTTTTGTAGACACCAATGGTAAGGAAGTGATGCCGGCACAGTGGGACCAAACCGGCGAGTTTAGGGACGCGCTCTGTCCGGTGCTCAAGGACGGGAAGTGGGGGTATATAGACACCGCGGGTGAGGTGGTGGTGCCCCTCGAGTACGACTACGCGTGGGACTTTGGCAACGGTCTGGCGGTTGTCCGTGTTGGCGACCGGGATACCGGCGAACGCTTCTACATCAACACAACCGGTGAGCGGGTGACCGGGATGAGCTTTGACTGGGCGTTCAACTTCACCGACGGCCTGGGACACGTTGCCACCGGCGACTACGTGAGCGGCATGTTCGGCTACGTCAACGCGGATGGCGAGGTAGTCTGGGAGCCGACGCACTAGATGCCCGCGGGCTGAGCGGACGCCAGGGTAGGCCATGCGGGCCACTCGAACTCGAGTGGAACTCCAGTGACACGAGGCTGACCGTGTTGTGTTGTATCTACCGAGCCCCTGCCGGGGTGAAACCGGTCGGCATGATCCGGCCAACGTAGTACGAGGTACCCCATGAACCGAACAACCCGCTCACGTACAATCTCCGTGCTCGCTACGGTCGCACTCATTGCGAGCGTTCTCTCCGGGTGCGTGATGAACAAGCTCAACACGGAGCCGCAGACCATTGAGCTGCGCGATGACATTTCCGGCAGGCCGGTGGTCATCACGGTGACCCCAGGAACGGAGTGGAGCAGCAGGATGAACGCCGGCCCGATTGTCTTCAATGTGCTGCCACAGTTTGTCATCTGGACGGAAGACAACGACGGTCGGTTCGTGGAGACGCTCTACGTCACGGGAGCCGATTACGGCAAGCTCCGTCATGCGGAGAAGAACGAGAACGGCGAGCAGTTCTACCTGGATACGCTCCCAGTCTGGGCCACGCGAGCACGTGCCGCCGGGGAGACGCTTCCTTCCAAGGATCATCCCTATCCGGACACGGTGACCTCCGCAACGCCAATGGGACAGACCACCTTTGAGACCACCGTTGGCCATGCCGACGGCGGCGTGCGCATACTCCTTGAGATCAACAAGTCGGGCGATGTCAACGCGGAGTTCACCAAGGAGACCAACGACCCGCTTGGCCAGCCGTCGCTCATCTATGCGGTCACCATTCCGCGGCCGGTCCCCGGTGACGAGTACACGCTGGGGCTGGGAGGGCATGGCGGCATGATCAGCGACGTCGCGGAGGTGTACGCCGATCTCTCAGGGTTTGACACCGCGCTTGCGCAGATTGCGAGCGTGAGCGTGCGGTTCGAGTAGCGGCGCCGCGACTCACACGGCGCGCGGTTGCGACCCGGCACCGCAGGCTCTTCGCTCTAGACTGCCGGATCAGCTTGAGGAGGTGGCGCTATGGGAAGCGTGGGCTCAATCCGGGTCCATCGCTCTAGTGCACATGCCGACGCTCCGTAGTCCGGGAGCATGAACGTGACATGGCCGTGCCGATCGCGGTGAGGAACAGCGAGCCAGGATCCACCTTCCGTCCGCGTACGAGTCGGCGGCGAGCGTTCTCGAGGTAGATACCAACGTAGTGACTCGCGTACTGCCCGATCGACAGGATCCGCGACTTGCCTCCAGCAGTTCGAAATGTGAGGGACTGTGGGTGACGGTAAAACTCCAATAACTCC
>CAYTGY010000466.1:0-2723 GCA_964437265.1 uncultured Spirochaetaceae bacterium
TCCCTGCAACCAGATCAAGCAGCGTGCTCTTGCCTGAGCCGTTGGGGCCGATGATCCCAACACGGCAACCGGGGGAGAGCTCGTACGAGAAGTCGCGAATGACCGAGAGATCACCGTAGGACTTGCTCACGCCGTGGATCTCGATCGCCTTCTTGCCAAGCCGTTGCTGCGCGGCCGGGAGCGTTGACATCTCCGTCTCCGCCGCACGTTCTGAGTCCAGCAGCTCTGAGATCCGATCCTTGCGCCCCTTGTCCTTTCCGGTGCGCGCCTTTGGGCCCCGCTTCAGCCACTCGAGCTCCCGGCGGAGGATCACCGCGCGGCGCTGGTCGGCAACCTGCCGCTCATTCTCCCGCTCCGCACGGCGCTTGAGGTACGCTGAGTAGCTCCCGACGTGTCGATAAACCCTCAAGTCTGCGATCTCCCAAATGGTGGTGCAAACGTTCTCCAGGATGCGCCGGTCATGCGTGACGAGCAGGAAGCCGGCGGACGTGGTTTGCAGCCACTGCTCCAGCCACATCACCGAGTCTAGGTCAAGGTGGTTGGTAGGCTCATCCAGAACGTAGAGGTCTGCATTGAGCGCGACGCACCGTGCGAGCGCCGCTTTCTTGAGCGTCCCGCCGCTTGCGGTCTGGAGGAGTTGGCTCCGGTCATTGACGCCAAGCTGTGACAGCGTTGCCTGGTAACGCACCACCGCGTCCGCCTGCTCCTCAGGCTCCAGGCTTCCGAACGTCGCGCCGTCAAGGTGGCCATCGATCGTGATGCCCCGAACCGCCTGCGGGCGCTGTACGAGCGAGGAGATCCGCGGCTCACGAGCGCGGACAACGTTCCCCTCATCGGCAGTCTCCACTCCGGTCACCACCTTGAGGAGCGTGGACTTCCCGGAACCGTTCCTTCCCAGAAGGCCGATCTTGTCACCGGCCTCGATTCCGAGCGTTACCTCCTCAAAGAGGAGCCCGTTGCCGACTGCCTTTTCAACCCCTTGGAGCGTGAGAAGCGTTGTGGTTCCCTGACTCACTACACGCCCTCTTCCGTCTGTGCGCGCCACGCAATCCCAAAGCGCTCGCGGGCTGCTTTGCGGAACGTCGGGCCCTGTAGCCCCAGGAGCTTTGCCGCCTGCTCCGCGTTTCCGCATGCCCGCTCCAGCGCCTGTTCATAGTAGCCCCGCTCTATGTTGTGCAGCACCGCCTTGAGCTCGAGCCCGTCCGCCGGGAGCTCCGCGCGAATGGGCTGCTCACCCTGCGCTTCGGTGAAGTGCCGCGCCACTGAGGCCGGTAGGAGCTCAGGGCCGATATTGGCGCCGTGCCCCATGGCACAGAGCGATGCCACCGCGTTCCTGAGCTCACGCACGTTTCCCGGCCACGGGTACTCGCGCAGATACCGGACCGTCTCTTGCGCAAACCCCTTTGCCTCACCGTAGCGCCGATTCCACTCGCGGAGAAAGTGCTCCAGGAGCAGGTCGATATCCTCAGAGCGCTCCCGAAGCGGCGGGAGCTCCACGGTAACCCCGGCGATCCGTTCATAGAGGTCACGCCGAAACCGGCCTGCCTCGATCTGCTCCTCCAGATCACGATTTGTGGCTGCAATGAGACGTACGTCGACGTCCACCGGCGAGTCGGCGCCAAGCGGTGTGACGCAGCGCTCCTCGAGAACCCGAAGCAGCTTTGCCTGGGTCTCCAGCGGCAGGTCGCCCACCTCATCAAGGAGCAGGGTGCCGCCGTCTGCCGCCCTGATCTGCCCCAGCCGCTCGTGGTCCGCCCCGGTGAACGCTCCCTTGGTGTGACCAAAGAGCTCGCTCTCCGTGAGCCCGGCTGAGATCGCCGCGCAGTTGACCGCAACAAAGGGCCCACCCGAACGCCGCCCGTGCTCATGGATCAACCGAGCAATCACCTCTTTGCCGGTGCCGGTCTCGCCGCGCAACAGAATCGTCACGTCGTACTGGGCCACCTGCTGCGCCTGCGTTAAGACGTGCTCGAAGGCGGCGCTCCGGCCCACCGCCGTGGGCCCGCTCCCACGCGCCCAGACCGGAGCACCCTCCTCCACCTGACCTGACTGAGCGTTTGGCAAACCGGGCCGCGCGGCGGAGATGGCCACGCCGGGGAAGAGGTTCCGGGTGAGATCCACGGTGCGCACCTTATAGGCGCCGCCTGCGAACTTGGGGGGGACACCCTGGAGCAGGTCCGCCTGCAGGCGACCGCCGGCTACCAGCAGAAACCAGGCGGTCTGCATCTGCGGCGTCCCGGGGTCCAGCAGCACTGACAGGCGCCGTTCCCGGTGATCGCCGCGCGCAAGAGCGGCATCGAGCGCGTGCGTCAGCTCGCGGTAGATCTCCTCATAGTCGATTGGCGAGCTCAGGTCGATCTGCGCATAGTTAAATCGCGTGGGAAGGCCCTCTTCCGATGCGACCTTCGCGACGGTTCGTGCACGCTCGATGTACGCGGGCCCGGTACAGAAGAGCACCGCCCGGTCAACGTGCCGTGCCCCTAAGAGTGACAACACCGGTCCGGGCTCTGCCACATCCCCCGCGTCAGCCTCACGGTAGGGATCCCGATTACCTACAAAGCTCAGCAGTATCTCTTCCACCACAATCCTCGCATCATACCAGCACAGCACGGAGCGTGCCAGATCACCGCCGGACGCCCGGCACCATTGGTCCTGCACCCTCCGCTGCGCGTTTGGACCGCGCCGTCGTAACCCCGGTACCACCGGCGCGTAACTGCGGTTAC
>CAYTGY010000467.1:0-2692 GCA_964437265.1 uncultured Spirochaetaceae bacterium
GGTACCGGGACTTCAACAAGCAGTTCCTTCCACGGCACGATCACTTGCGACGGCGCTGGGCAAAGGTGGATGAGGCCCACATCACCAACGTCATTCTGCCGGCAATCCGTCTCTATGAGATTGGCGGCGTCTACTTTGTCAGAGACGGTAATCACCGTGTATCGGTGGCCCGCGCACAGGGCGTGGAATCCATAGACGCGGAGGTGATCTCGCTCGATTCGCAGATCGAGCTGGAGCCGGGACTCACCCGCGACGAGCTCAAGCGTGCCGTTATTGAGTATGAGAAGCGCGTCTTCTACCGCAAGACCCGCTTTGACAAAGTGTTCCCGGACTATGATCTTCTGTTCACCGCTACGGGCCGCTACGACGAGGTTCTGGAACACGTCTACGGCCACAAGTACTACATCAACATCAACTACCATGAGGAGATTCCGTTTCAAGACGCCATGATCTCCTGGTTCAATCACGTCTTCATGCCGGTAATCCGTGTGGTTCGAGAGAACCGTCTGGCAGGGCGCTTCCCAGGACGGACCGAAGCGGACCTGTATGTCTGGATTGTCAAGCACTGGCACGAGCTCAAGGGGCAATTCGGTGGCGACGTGCCGGTTACCGCCGCTGCAATGGACTTCAACAGCCGCTTTGGCAAGAGTCTCTTTACCCGGGTGAAGGAGTGGTTCACGCGCCGGCGCGAGAATCGTCGCCGCCAACGGGCAATAGCGAGAGGTGAGGTGATTGAGGACTAATAGCGGTCTATCGAATTGCGAACGGCCCTGACAGCAGACGTGGTCGCTCGCTACCTTCGGTTGACAGATAGGCATCCAGGCCCCGCTGGTTGGGGAGTGCGTCAACAACGCTCTCCGGAAGCCGGCCGGGCGCGACGCGGGAAGCGTACACGCTACGGCCGGTCCGATCGTAGACACGAAGAATCACGGTCTGGCTCGATTGCACCGTAATGTTCCGCCCGCTCCCGGAGAGCGCCGGAAACCGGACCTGCTCCGGTGAGCGCACGGGATCCGTGACCGTGAAGGACGTTGTAGCACGCCGGCGCGCACGGTCCTCCACCAGCACCCGGTACTGTCCGCGCGGCAGGGGTGCGCCGTCAGGAGTCCGGATTTGGGGCGCGCCGAACCAGTCGTCGCCCTGAGATTCCAGACTCACCCAGTTGTTCTCCTCTAGGGCCCAGTACAACTCCGACTGGTCATGGATCACAAACACCGACGCCACATCCGAGGGCCCGTCCTCATCCCGCACGGCAATGAAGAATCGCAGGCTCTCATACACCGTGCCTGTTGAACGGTCATCTACCAGATAGAGGTCCGCCTCCGGGTAGAGAATGACCGGCGCGGACCCGGAGCATCCGGCAGCAGACAGCGCTGCGAGCACCACGCCGGCAACGGTAATCAGCACGCGCGGGAGCGTGGTCCAATGTTGGCTATCTGATCTCATCATCCTCGGTATCCCATGAGCCGGCGAGCCGGTCGGACGCCCGGCGCAACAGAAGCTCCCCGATCAACTCCCGCGCGAAGCCCTTGCTACACCCAAGCTCTGTTGAGATCTGCTCCAACTGCTGCGTGCGGGGCTGCGCGGCCACGATCTCCGACACGCGGGCCAGGTGGGACGCCAGTGCGGCGCCGGCGACGAGATGCCCCTTCCCCAAACGCACCACCAACCCGGCATCAAGCAGCCCTGAAAGCTGGCCCACGGTTCCGTCTTTCACGTGCTGCGCCTCATGCTCGGTGCCGGGGGCGGCAGCGGCAATGCGGGCAAGCAGCGTCCGCTGAACCGGATTCAGGACCACCTGATCCCGCGATGAGACGGGACGGATACCGGACGCCAGTTCCCGTGTACGCTCCGGCATCCCCGGATATGTCTCTGCCAGCTGGGGCAGCACCGCCGCCACACGCCGGCGGATGGTCGCACGCCCCG
This sequence comes from uncultured Spirochaetaceae bacterium, assembly GCA_964437265.1. Classification (GTDB taxonomy): domain Bacteria; phylum Spirochaetota; class Spirochaetia; order DSM-27196; family SLST01; genus CAYTGY01. The sequence continues at coordinate 1,927 of CAYTGY010000467.1, forward strand.
AAGGATCAAGACCATCAAGCGTGGCCAACAGCAGCAGCTGCGTGCCGTCAAGCGTGAGCGATTGCCCCGCACCAACGGACACGGGCTGAGACGTCCGCAGGTACACCAGCGCTCCACGCCGGCTGATGCGCACCGGCACCACGGCCCCGGACACGGAGAGCGTCCGGTCAAACGCTCCGGCGGGGCGCGGCGGGAGCGGGGGCTTGCCGCGGGAACGCGAAACGGGGTCAGACCCCGCCGTACGCAGGTCGTCCGCAGAGACGCACAGCAGATGTTGTGCACCGTTGGGCTCCACCCGGGCACTATAGCAGGAGGCGCCGGAGTTCTCTATACTCGCGCCGATGAAAGCCACATCGAATGACCTTGCCAATCTGGCCCGGACCGCGGCTCGGAAGCGGACTACGCCGCCGAACGTCTTGTCTCCCCTACTACAGCGCCTCGGTCGCTGCCACGGTGGCCGGCAACCTGACAGCCGCACCCGTCTACGCGAGCCGCTATGATGAGCTGTTCTGGGCAACTGCAGACGGCGGCGCCTATCTGAACGGAAGACCGATCAGCGTGAGTCCTACCGCGGAGATCCGGGAAGCGCCGCTCATCACCGGGTTCAACTTTGACCTGGGACGCCGAATGGAACAGAACCTGGATATCATGAAGGCATTCTTCCGGCGGCGCGCTTGTACGCACCCACATTCTGGGCTCAAACGGACGCATCCGTCAGGAGATAGCAGACACCGTGAAATCAGTTGTTGGAGATGACTGGTCCGAC
>CAYTGY010000468.1:0-2686 GCA_964437265.1 uncultured Spirochaetaceae bacterium
ACAGAACGGCTACGGCGTCCTCATCCCGGATGAGCTGGTGCCGCTGAACCAGGGGCTTGCGGAAGACGATGGACTGTTCATCATCGACGTGGAGACCGGAGAGCAGGATCTGGTGGCACCCATTCGCAAACTGATTCTTGACGGCGTACCCAAGCATGAACGCGACGACTACGCGGAGATGGAGAACTACGCCTTTCACTGCAAGTGGAACCCGCAAGGAGACCGGATGATGGTCTCGCTCAGACGGAAGCCGGCGGGCCACCCTGAACCCTTCGCAGTCCGCGATCACGGCCGGATGTGGTTTGACATCTTCACCTGCCGCCCTGACGGGAGCGAGGTACACCGCGCAGTGCCGTGGCCTGAGTGGAAGAAGGGCGGCCATCACACCACCTTCACGCCTGACGGCAACCACCTCTCAATGAACGTCAACCTCCGCCGGGAGGGGATGGTGTTGATGCAGGTGAACGTTGACGGCTCCGACTACCGGCCCATCACCGAGGCGCTCCCCGGATCAGGGCACCCAACGCTCCATCCCGACGGCCGGCACATCCTCACGGACACCTACGTTCGCGAGCTCCGCGACCGCGTGCCGGCGGGCATCCCGTCAGACCACACGCCGATCCGCCTTCTCGATCTGGAATCCGAAACCGAAGAGGCGCTGGTCTGGATTCCCACCCGCACCCCGGGCCAAGACACCATGGACGGTGTGCTCCGCGTTGACCCACACCCGGCGTGGAACCGCGACTACTCAATGGTGATGGTCAACACCTTCATTGACGGCACCCGCCGCCCGGTGGTGCTGATGATGGCGTAGGGCCCGGTACCCGAATGCGCAGACCTTTGACCTGCCGCGCTCCGACGTTTACCGGCGCCTGGCCGGCGATCCGTCGATCTTCCGCCAGGAAGTGCTCGCAGAGCGCTCCTCACGCGGTACAACGCAGACCCCGGTCATCGTCGACGAGGTGCAGAAGATCCCGGAGCTGTTGGACGAGGTCCACTGGCTGATTGAGAACGCGGGGGTACGGCCTATCCTTTGCGGTTCCAGCGCGCGGAAGCTCAAGCGAGGTCACGCCAACCTGCTTGGAGGCCGGGCAATCAGGTGCGAGTTGCTGCCGCTTACCCGGGACGAGATTCCGGAGTTCAGTCTTGAGCGGGCGTTGAGGTTCCCGCCCATCGGCGGCGTAGCAAACGACGGGGGGTCGCCTCCCCAAGATGGTATCTGTTCGATGTGGGAGTGGCCGGGTACCTGGCCAAGCGAGGCGCCGTAAAACCCGGCTCTCGTGAATGGGGCCGGGCATTCGAGCACTTCATCCTGATGGAGCTCCACGCGCGTGCAACCTACTCGGAGCACGCGCCAAAACGCTCGATTCTGGTGGCCGCCGTGCCCAAGCCACGTCGTACCGATGACGGTATCCAGATCCTTCCGTGGCAGGTCTTCCTGGATCGGTTGGCCGCGGGAGAGATACTGCGGTAGCGGCTCACCCCCGCCGGTAGAGCACCCGTCCGTGTTGCTCCACGCGTTCGCGCACGTGAGCCGGAACGCGGTCGAGTGCCACCACGTCAACGGCATACGCGGATTGTTCGGTGACCGCCTCAGCCGCATAGACATCCCCGCCGTCAATGGCCAGATCGATGTCAAAGTCAAGGTGGCGCGGGTCTCCTTCGGCAAGCGAGCCGAAGAGATACACCGCCTGCACCTCTGGATCAGCGTCGGTGATCGCGCGCGCGAGTCGCGCGGCTTCTTCGCGGGCCTGCGTGGCGCGCTCCCCTATTCGTTCTCGCTCACGCCTATTCGCCTCTCTGAGGCCGGCGGCATAGCGCTCAGGATCAAAGGGCATCCGCAATACCCGTGAGCTGCTTGACGAATCGAGCGTGCAGAACCGGAAATTCGCCGAAGAACGCTTCCACGGTCTTCTGGATCTCAGCGGTCTTTCGCGGATTCAGATCCTCTCCGTAGAGATTACGCAGTCTGTGCCGGAAACGGACTATCTCGCGAACCTGCCGTTCTAGCCGCTTGTCCGTAAAGAACGGGGGGCGCACGCCGGGGATGTCGAGCGACATCTTCTCTACCAGTGCGGTGTGCCATCGGTCTGCCGGAAGACTGTTCTCAAAGTACTTGGAGATGCGCAGGAAGTAGTTCTCGAGCACACCGTAGAGCGTCTGGATGGTGAAGCCGAGCGCGCCCCAATCAACCGGATCGTCCGCCCCGGCGGCGATGCGCTCTTGTGCGGTTCGGTTGTGCTGGAGCACGCGCGCTATCTCAGCCGCGTCATCCTCGAGCTCCTGGATCAGTGCCAGCATGGACTCGTACGTCCGCATGGAGAGATGGTATCCTCTCGCCTCACGCGCGGCAAGTCGCCGCGCGGTCGGCTCAACGTCATTGAGTCGTTGCCAGCGCTGCACGTAGTCAGAGGCAGCCGACTCCTGCGTCACGCTACCGTGGGACACCGCGGATGGGCAATTGCACAATGGCGCGTCTATCTGTACAAATGTTGGATGACAGGGGCCGAGGTAGGCACGGTGGAGCTGCAGTTGCTCTCAGGCGGGCGCGTCACAGTGGGAGTGAGTTCAAGGCCGCCACCGGCCAGGCCCCCATCGAGTACCGCGAGTCGGGAGAGCACCGCAAACCGTAAAAACTGCTGCCGAAATTGTAGAAACGGTGTTTTGACCGCCGGCGGCCGAAAAC
>CAYTGY010000469.1:0-2683 GCA_964437265.1 uncultured Spirochaetaceae bacterium
CTCTCCGGCGTCCTCAGCGATGTCAGTGACATCTATGAGCCCGTTTGGGATGACGTTCCTCCCGCGGCGATCGAAGCCGTTACGGTTGACGGGAAGCAATGGGGCGGCGTAATCCAAATCAAGACCAAGCTCTGGTTCTACCGTGCGGACATGTTCGAGGCAGCCGGAATCGACGTCGATGAGATCCGGACAACAGAGGATTTCATTGAAGCTGGTCGAACGCTGCGCGAAACGTTTCCGGAAAGCTATCTCTGGAACCTGGGTCCGAACTTCGCATCCTCTGCTCACTACAACTTCGAGATGATGATCAGCGGGAACGGTGGACAGTTGTGGTCCGATGACGAGCAGAAGTATGTCGTTGACACCGATCCGGGAGTTCGTGCGGCGTTTGAGGACCTGCGAGAGATCTACCGCGCCGGGATCACCGCGCCAATTGATGACTGGACCCCTGACTGGGAGCAAGGCTTTGCGAACGACGTCATTGCATCTACACCGATCTCCGTGTGGTTCGTAAGCAATAGCTATCTGCCGAAATGGGCCCCGGAACAGGCAGGCAAGTGGGCGGTCTCCACATGGCCGGAACTGGGCAATGCACCAAACGGTGGCGGCAGCCAGGGAGCCGGAGTCACGGTCGTTCCGCGAGAAGCGCCGCACGTAGAGGGGGCGAAGGAAGTCCTCTCTGCTCTGCTCCTCACCAAGGAAGGAGCGTTGGCGCACTATCAACTCGTGCCCACCTCGTTTCCCACGTTCTATCCGGCGATCAACGATCCCGCTGTCTCCGCGCCAAACCCGTACTACGGCAACTCGTTCTATGAGGCAATGATGGAGTCTCTCGAGTTCTTCCAGTTGGCGCCAACCACGCCCGCGACCGGGCTCGAGTACGGCATCATGAACCAACACCTCCAGGAGTATGTCTTTGGAGACATGCCGTTGGACGAGATCCTCGGCCGCGCCAATCAGGAGTTGACAACCCAGATTGGAGACCCGTGGGAACTGTTCTGACCGCTCAGCTTTCGTGACATGCAGCAGGGTTCGGGCGGTCGCCCGAGCCCTGCCATTCTCTCCATGGAGTTGCATCAATGGCAGCAAGAAACGGATCCTCTTCCGGTACCGTCATCATTGGAACGCGAATGGACAGGATGGCGCCGTATCTGTTCATCCTGCCGTTTGCGATCTTCTTTCTTGTCCTGTTTCTTGGACCCGCTCTGTACTCGATTTTCCTGAGCTTCCACAACTTTCGCGGATTCGGCCGGATGAAGTTCATTGGATTCCGCAACTACGTCGCGATTCTGAGCTACCGGGTCTTTTGGCTTGCGGTGCGGAACACCCTTGTGTACCTCGTCGGTCATTCGGTTCCCGTGATCGTGGTTGCATTCCTGATGGCTGCCGGCGTCAGAAACACTCCCGGACGCGTTCAAAGCCTTGTGAAACCCATGATCTTCCTCCCGCACATCATGGCGGTCATGGCGGCCTCACTCGTTTGGCGCGTCATCCTGTCAACGCGCTTTGGTGTGGTGAACCGGCTGCTTGGCACATCAATCCCGTTTCTCGAGGTGCCCACGCTCATGCGGCTGTCCGTGGTCTTTCTGTTATCGTGGCGCGGCCTTGGATGGTTCTTTGTGGTCTACCTTGCCGGACTGACAACGGTGAGTGACGAGGTCCGTGAAGCCGCGACCATCGACGGTGCGAACGCGTGGCAACGTACGTTTCGCGTTGTCATCCCTATCATGAAGCCGATCTTTCTCTTCAGTTTCATTCTCGTGGCGATCCGGATGTTCCGCGTCTTCACCGAGCCAAACATCCTCATTACCGGGTGGTTGAGCGGTCCACCTGCGGTCAAGCCGATCATGGGACTTCTTGTTGACAGCATGAAAAGCGGTCTGTTCGGCAGGGCGGCCGCCGTTGGATGGATTCTGTTCGTTGCGATACTGGTGATATCGCTGGTCCAGATGAAGCTACTCGGAAAGGACGACTAAGGGGCGCAGCGTGTTGAGACGAAGACGAATAGGCCGGCTGGTTGTTTCTTCTGTACTGATTGTAGCGGCGCTCATACTCATCTACCCGTACGTGGTGATGGTCCTCGGGTCCTTCAAGACTGCGACCGACCTCTCGCGCAATCCCGCCGGGTTTCCATCACAGATCACGTTTGAGAACTACCGCAACTTGTGGAGCTTTCAGGGCGGTCTGATGATCAGAACGTTCCTCAACGGAATCTACATCTCGGCTTCCACGATCATTCTGACCATCATCGTTGCCTCGCTTGCGGGATTTGCATTTGCCAAGTACCGATTCAAGGGGCGTAACGCGTTCTTTGTCGTGCTCCTGGCTACCATGATGGTGCCACGCGAGAGCCTCATTCCCGGGATGTACGTCGTTCTGAGCAAGATCGGGATTCTGAACACGTACTCGGTCCAGATCCTCCCCTTTGTAGCCAATGTGTTCGCGCTCTTCATGATGCGCCAGTTCATGATGAACCTGCCGGACTCTGTTGTCGAGTCGGCCCGAATAGATGGGGCCTGCCACCTCGCAATCTACCGACGCATTGTCCTTCCAATGTCAACCCCGGCAATTGGGGCGTTGGCAATCCTTCTCTTCACCCAACGGTGGAATGACTTTCTATGGCCGGTCGTGATGGTCAACGATGTCTGGAAGGTTCCGATCACGGTCATCCTTCCCATGTTGA
>CAYTGY010000470.1:0-2675 GCA_964437265.1 uncultured Spirochaetaceae bacterium
ATCATCGGCCCCAACGGCTCAGGCAAGAGCACGCTGCTTGATCTGGTTGCAGGGAGGGTCCGGGCCGATGCAGGCAGCGTGGAGCGTGGACAGACCGTGGCGCCGGCCTACTTCGACCAGACCGGGCGCGGCATCGACACCAGCCTCACGGTGCTCTCCTACATCACTCAGGTTGCCGAGCGCATCCCCGTTGGTGAGGGGATGCGCTCGGCCGCGGAGCAGTTCTTGGAGCGCTTCCTCTTTCCTCGGTCCATGCACGACCAGCCGCTCTCCCACCTCTCAGGCGGCGAGCTTCGCAGGCTCTACCTGGTGCGGCTGCTCGCCGGTGCGCCCAATGTTCTGCTGCTTGATGAGCCCACCAATGACCTGGACCTTGAGACCATTCGTATCCTGGAACAGTACCTGGAGGAGTTCACCGGGTGCCTGATGTTGGTCTCCCATGACCGCGCGCTCCTTGACCGGCTCACCGACTCACTTCTTGTCTTTGACGCAAACGGCCGGATCACACCGTTTGTGGGAAGCTATGACGACTACCGAGCCCTGGCGGCGGCGGACGCGAAGGCGGGGAACGCGAACCGTGGCGGGCGCAGAAAGGCGGTCAACCGGGAGGAGAAGCGTGGCCTGTCCTTCAGAGAGCAGCGCGAGTATGAGGCGCTGCCTGATGAGATTGCCGACCGTGAAGCGGAGATGAAGCAGCTGGAAGCACTCTTTCAGCAGGAGACCCAAGACCCCGCGGAACTCGCGCGGGCCACCAAACGCTACCAGAAGCTCAGCTGGGAAGTTGAGTCCAAGCTCTCGCGCTGGGAAGAGCTGGGCGAACGGGCGGAGGAGTGAGGGGCGGATGCGGCCACGGACTCACGTTCCGCTATTGAACTTTTCCTGAAACGCCCGCACGGAGTCCATGATCCGGGAAAAAGTCGGCACGTCGCCAAAGAACATCTCCGGTCTCATCCGGTCATAGTCCGATTCCCACCCGGAGATATGGGCGGCGTCGGGAACGAGGTTGAGGTTCCCTCTCTTCAGGGCCGCGTAGTCGATCCATCCGTACCGGAAGAACACGCTGCGGTGGCGTACGATACGCGCGAACAGGTCCAGGTCCGCCGCCGCGCGCGTCGCCACACCCGCCTCTATCAGCCGAAACAGATCGTAGTAGTGACGCGCCATGTATGCACCGCGTGGTCGCGATTCTGGAGGACGATGCCACTCTTCATGGAGGAGCAGCGCCTTCTCCCAGAAGGTCCGCAACGGGCTCACCGCTCGAACCGGCGTTTCAGCATTCTCGATCAGCTCAGGGAATGCGTCTGCAATGCAGGGCACGATCAGCACGGTCTCGGTGGGCTCGGTATCCGAACGGGCGCCCATTTCGATCCGCACAACCTGTTGCACGTACCGATCCGACGGGGCGAAGAGCGATGGGTAGACGAACAGCAGGGTCTGTCCGTCAGGATCGCCCTCGTCGGAGACGATATCCCACTCCACACCGCCGGCAAGGGAAGCGGCGAGTTGCGTCCGCAGAAGCCCGGCGATCCGGTCCTGAACAGCCTCCCCGCACGCTGCCTTGATCCCCGCGAGGACCCGCTTTCGACGCGACGATCCTGCGCCCTCGTCCAGGCTGTGAGCGTCCGGATTACCGAGAGCATCGCGATCGATCACGATGTCGATGTCTTCGGAGAACCGCTCGATGAGTTTCCATCCCTTGGACAAGGAGGTTCCGCCCTTGAAGGTGAAGCTCGCACCCCAGCCGGGAAGCCGAAAGAGCGTCCGCAGCGTCACGCACACCCAGAAATCTTTCTCCATGGCGATCTCCGGAAGGTTCAAGCGCGCCGCGCTCTGTTCGAACACGAGGCGTCGGCGCTCATCGCTCAAGGAAAGGAAGTGCGTCATGGGGTGCCCTCGTCTACCGACAGTCCGCGCATGATCTGCCCGATCCACGCCGGTGCATACGGGATGTCCTTTTCTAGTTGTCGGCGCTCGGCATGAGTCAGTCGTTCCCGAATCCGTGGTACGGTCTCCTCGGTGACCTGATCCTGCCCAAGGTGGCGCAGCGCCTGAATCAGCAGCCCACTGGTTCTTCCCGCCGTGGCCATGGCGCGTGGCGAGGTTCTCCTCAGAATGATACGTCGGTTCCCGACAACGACTTCTCGGGATCGGCCGTCGGTAAGATACACAACGGTCGTGGGCACCTGGTCTGAGAGTCCCAGCAGGTTGGCGGCGTAGGCTCCGGTGGCTTGCAGCCGAATGGCGTCCCGGCCGGCGAGCGCACGGGCGATCTGGTCGCTCGACGGCTCGAGCCATCCGAGATGTGGGTCAGTCCGCGGATAATAGTACAACCCGCGTGCCAGGGAGGTGATGACTCCGGCTTGCTTGTAGCGTTTGAGCGCGGACGCCACGGCGTTTCGACTTCCCAGAGACGCCAGGTGCCTTGGCGTGAAAACCCACCCACGCCCATGTCCGCGAATTGTTCTAATTACCTTCTGATCAACAGTTTGATTGCCCATCCTAGACAGCGCTCCTGACACAATAAGGATACCATATTTGTGTCAGCTTTGCCTGAATCTCGTACCGCTTCATGGCGTCTTCCGGCCGCCGGGCGCGGGCCCATGGTCTGTACGGGATAGACGCACTCTTTCAGCAGGAGACCCAAGACCCCGCGGAACTCGCGCGGGCCACCAAAC
>CAYTGY010000471.1:0-2675 GCA_964437265.1 uncultured Spirochaetaceae bacterium
CAGGGCAAGCGCCTCTGCCTCCCCGCGGGCGGGGCCAAGGCCCAGCTCCGGATATCTGTGGTCGGCGGGAATTGCGGCAAAGAGGTCTGCCACGTCGGAGAGCCCCAACGTGGCAAGCATCTGCCGTCGGTCCGCGTCAGTATTGCCGATGTACGCGATAGTGGTTAGTCCTCCAACCCCTTGGTGAACTCTTCGTAGTCCTCTGCACTCATCAGCCCGTCATACTCGGACGCGTCGCTGGGTTTGAGCTTCAGCAACCACCCCTTCTCAAAGGGAGACTCATTGAGCAGGCTAGGAGAGTCGGCAAGATCGCCGTTGACCTCAACCACCTCACCTGAGACCGGCAGGTAGACGTCGCTTGCGGCCTTGACGCTCTCAATCACCCCAAACGGCTCTCCCTTCTTCTTGGAGGTGCCAACGTCCGGGAGCTCCACATAGACAATGTCACCCAGGCTGTCCTGCGCGTAGTCGGAGATCCCAATGACTATCAGGTCTCCCTCCTTCCGTGCCCATTCGTGGGACTCTTGGTACCGTACAGCGGGATCGAATTTCATGGCTCGTTCTCCTTTGTTCACCCTTTGTAGGCGGGCGTGTAGAGCGGTCGCTTCACCACCTCAGCGCGGCGGCGGCGGCCTCTGATGTCAATATGAAGGATGGTGCCGGTTCGTGCCAAGTCCGGAGTGACGAAAACATTCGCACAATACGCATCAACGGTGGGCGCGTACATGCCGGTGGCAACGGTCCCCACCGGCTCCTCTGCAGTGTCCGGATCCGGACCGTAGACCGCGAAGCCCTGGCGGGGAACACCCGGCTCGATCAGCCGCACCGTGGCCAGCTTCCGGGTCACCCCCTGTTCCTTCTGCTCAAGGAGCGCGTCCCGACCAATGAACGGCTTCTCGAAGTCACAGGCCCAGGAGAGCCGCGCTTCAACCGGAGTGGTTGAGTCATCAAGCTCGTGGCCGTAGAGGGCAAACCCGGGCTCAAAGCGCAGACTATCCCGCGCGGCAAGACCGCACGCGCCAATCTCCGTGTCCGTTGTCTCGCCTGCGCCCACAACCGCGTCCCACACGCGAACCGCATCCGTGACGGGAATGTAGAGCTCAACGCCGTCCTCACCGGTGTACCCGGTGCGAGCGACCGTCACGGTGACACCGGCGACCTCCTGGACCCGAAAGGAGAAGCGCGGGATCTCTGCGGTGGGGGTGTTGGTGAGGGAATCCACCAACGGCACCGCGCGTGGACCCTGCACGGCCACCATGGCAACTGACTCGGTGAGATCCACGATCTGTACGCCGGCCGGGGCGTGTTCGCGGATCCAGGCTATATCACGCTCGTGATTCGCGGCGTTGAGCACCACCAGCCAGCTCTCCGGCTCACGGTACACAAACACGTCATCTATGGCGGTTCCATCCGGCCGGCACAGGAGCGCGTACGCGGAACCCCCAACGTCTACGCGTCCCATATTGTTAGTCAGTAGATGATCCAGAAAGGAGCGGGCGCCGTTTCCGGAGAGACGGATACGGCCCATGTGACTAACGTCAAAGACGCCGGCCGACGAGCGAACCAGCCGGTGTTCCGCCACGGCGCCGGCAGGATACTGGAGCGGCATCTCCCACCCGGCAAACGGTATCATCTTTGCGCCGGCATCAACGTGCCGGCGGTACATCGGTGTTCGGCGAGACACGTCACTCATTGGATCCCCCCTAAGTCGTGCGAGAACAAGGGCTTAGCACGGATAACCACATAGTTTATCCACACGTTGTCCACATTTAACCAAAATCACACACGCATGACGTCTGCCATACTTGCCGGTCGTTGTGTCAGAAATCCGCTAGAAGTGGGGCATTTCGACCGGCGTGAATGGTTCGCAATCGACAGAAGATAGTACGTTGCTTTGGGGACTATGTCGAGCACCCGTTCACCGGGTGCTGACGGAACGAGTTATCCACAATTTGTGCACAAAGATCGTGCGTCAGGGGGCGGGAGTTATTCCTCGCCCCCCCGGAAGTAGACGCGCACCTGTTTGTACAACCCGTCGCCTTCGCTCTTGGTGGCAATCTCCTGAACATTGTTCAGCGTTGTGTGGATCAGCCGCCGTTCGAACGGATTCATTGGCTCCAGGAGCTTGCTCTTGCGTGTTCGCTTGACCTGGTCGCCAACCTGCTGAGCCATTCGGATGAGGCTCTCCTCCCGCCGACCACGGTAGTTCTCAGCGTCCACCACAATGCGGGTTGCCCCGTCGTCCAGCCGTCCGGCAATCACATTGGCAAGGAGCTGAATCGCGTCCAGGTTCTTGCCCTTGCGGCCAATCAGGATGCTGGTGTGGGGCGAGTCAAGCCGAACACCTATCTTGCCGGGGTCACGAAACTTGATCTTGACGTCCGCCGGATACCCCATGTGTTCGGTAAGCTGGGTGATGAAGTCTACGACGCCGTGCTCAAAATCGCTCTCCGGTTCGTCTGTGGTTGCGGCGGTGATCTCATCGTTGAGATGCACGCGAATCCGCACTTTCTTTTGGAGGTTGAAGAGCCCGCTCTTCTGGGTGTCCAGGATTTCGACGTCGAACTCGTCTCGTTCCAGCCCCAGCGCGTCAATTGCGGCGGCAATCGCCTCCTTCTCCGTTTTGCCTTCGAATTCTCGGTACATATGCTCTCCCTCGCGCGGCGTGACGAGCG
>CAYTGY010000472.1:0-2675 GCA_964437265.1 uncultured Spirochaetaceae bacterium
TGATGCCTGCCGCGACGCTCTTCAGACCTTCCTTGATCATGCTGTACGCCAGCACGGTTGCGGTGGTGGTTCCGTCACCGGCGATGTCGTTGGTCTTGGTGGCAACTTCCTTGAGAAGTTGGGCGCCCATGTTCTCGAACTCGTCCTCGAGCTCGATCTCTTTTGCTACGGACACACCGTCCTTCGTCACGGTGGGAGCACCAAACTTCTTGTCAAGAAGGACATTGCGACCCTTGGGACCCAATGTGACCTTGACTGCGCTTGAGAGCTTCTCAACTCCACGCAGAAGTGCCCTACGGGCCTCTTCGTTGAACATCAGCTGCTTTGCCATTTTCACTCCCTCACTTCTAAATAGTGATGTAAATAATGAGTTTGGTTTGGGATTGCGTCAAAAACTACGGAGAAGATACAAAGGAAGCCTCTGTTCGCCAAGCGGTACTTCAAAAAAACTTGAACGCTGGAGAATAGAGCTTCTTCCATCGGCGGTGCATCTGTGGTACAAGCACAGGTTGTGCGGACTCCACTGCAGCTCTCACTACTGGTGTCGCTCGCACCTCCCGTGCGCCTGGAGACGTTCGCGGCAACACTCCGTCTCATTGACGCCCATTCGGCGACGTCGGCGGCGCCGGTATCCTGGAATGCACCGTTCTTGGGCACGGCGGACGGGAACACACGAACCGCAGACACGGCAATGGAGCGTATCCGCGAACGCTGCGGCGAAACGGGCGATCAGCTACTCCCCATGGGGTTTGCCGGCGTTGCTCACCGCGCGCTGTTGGTGCACGAGCTCACCCACGAGATCCGGTGGGCATTCGCCAACGCGTGGGGCGCTGCGCGTGGCGATGGACCGGAATCCCGGTGGATGATCCCGGACCAACCGGATCCGGACCGCGAGGAAACGGCAGGGCTGTACGGACCGAAGGAAAGCGATCATCGGGTCGCACTGATCACCGGACGGGATGGTGGGCGCCGGATTGCAGACGGACGCGGCCATTTGGTTCCGACACTGGTCATAGACCCGGCTGACGCCGCCTACCTGCCGGCGCCGCAATGCGCAGGCAGGCAGGCGTTTCGGAGAGAGCTCAACAAGCGGTTGCGCGCCGCTACCAGACCTGGGCGCGTGCGGACGGTTGTGCTCCAGCTGCGAATCCGGTCATTGGGGGACCTCCAGCTGGTTGAGACCGTACTGGATTGGCTGCACCGGCGCATTGACCGGGGCCGCGCCGCGGTAGTACCGCTTGACCTGGAAACCACAGAGACGGCGGGCGCAGATGATCACGGTGGTGAGGAGCCCGGTTGCGAGCCCGGCGCACTGCTCCCCTTGGGTGACGCGGCCGTGGCGGCCGCAGATAATCGCGTTGCCGGCAGACGCTCCAACGCGCAGACTGATCAGACGCTGCGCATACTCGGGGGCGTGACCAGCGTGGCAGGCTGTGAGCAAACCGCGAGGGCTCGGCCGGGGAGAGAGCTCCTCTCTGCCATGCCCGGAGATGCAACACTAGCCGGACCAGGGTTTGATATCAGCTTCGACGCCGGCAGGTTTGTCTCACTCCGCGCGGCAGCCTCACCGGAGAGGCCCGGCGAACCGCATGTTCCCGCCCTGGGGCCGGCGACCACAACGCTCTGTGTGAGAAGCCGCGCCGTGACGTTCGAGCCGTTTTCCAGCTTCTCACTGGAGAGCGAGCTCAGCCGGGGCATTCACGGCATTGAGCAGCTTGCGAGTCCGCTGCTGGCGGGAACGGCCTCCGTCACCACGGAAGCATTGGTGGTTGAAGACCATGAGGCGCTGCTGCTGAATCTGGAAGCGGCCTGGCCCGGGTTCGCCGGAACGGGAGACGGCCGGGACAATGCAGCATCCCGAACGGCGCCCGCGATTCTGTCCCTGTTGGAGTGGCGACTACCACGAGACGGCGTCCGGATCTCAGTTGCATACCCGGACCGGAGCAGCCGGGTGCTTCAGATTGGTGCGGGAGCGCCGGTGCGAACGGCCGCCGGGTGGCTTCTGCGCCTGGGAACTGAGAACGGTGGTGCGGTCATTTCCTTCTGGACACCAGGCGGAGCGCCGTTGGTGGCTGACAACCGGGTGGTCCTGGATGCGGACTGCTGTCGATTTGGGGTGGGCGGCGCCTACAGCGTGGGACCGGCGGCGGCACGGATGCGCTTCTCCGTGCTCGTATGCCCTGGGCACCGCGAGGGCGGCATTGCCGCATCTATTGAGCGGTCGCGCCACCTGCCGACATCGATCCGCCGGGAAGTGGAACGGTGAAGCCGAAGCGTGAACCGGCTCCCGGCGTGCTGGTGGCCCAGATCCGCCCCCCGTGGCGATCCACGTAGTCACGCGCCAGAAGCAGGCCTAGGCCGCTTCCCTTCTCCCCGGATGTCCCCTCACGCGAGCTCGAGTGCTCGAGGTCAAAGAGGTGCGGCAACGCAGACTCAGGGATCCCGACGCCGGTATCCGCAACCGTGACGGTTACCATTTGGTCATCCACGGCCGCGGAGATGGTCACCGTCCCGGCCGCGGGGGTGAATTTAACGGCGTTGTTGATCAAGTTTCGCAGCACCGTGGACAGCATATTCCGGTCCGCAGTCACCATGATCTCCGGAGAGACGTCGTTGACAATCTCCACCGACTTCTGTCGCGCCGTGGGACGGAACAGCTGGGCGATCTCAAAGAC
>CAYTGY010000473.1:0-2671 GCA_964437265.1 uncultured Spirochaetaceae bacterium
CTGCCCCTTGGAAAACCGTGCACGCAGCCGCTCGTAGGCTTTCTTGCGCGCAGCGGAACGGGACCAGCACATCATCTCCTCGTAGGAGGCGGACGGGAAGTATCCGCGCGCACGGGGGCGGGCCGTCTTGATCACACGGGAGGGCAACACAAGGTTAACCCACTCCTGGTTTTCCGCCAGAAGCTCCAGGAACCGCTCAAGCCATTCGTTGTGCGGCGTGGGCCCGTTGTTGCGGATGGTCGACTCACAGTAGCGTTCGCCGTCGTCAATCAGCGTGAACACCTGCGACGCGTCCTCCGTAGAGAGCTCGCGAAGCTGTTCCACCAGCGCCTCAGGAGGCTCGCTACGCGCGGTCTGCGAGAGCCCGTAGCTCACCGGAAACACGACTATTGTCCGCCCCTGGTCTTCGGTGATGCAGGGCCGGTTCAAGTCCGCGCCACTGAATCCACCGGTGATGAAATGGTAGTCGTCAAGGAACGTGTACTCCATCCCGCTGTTGGCGAGCACGCTTGCCAACGTCGGTTCCCACACGTGCTGCGTGAGCCAGCTTCCTCGCGGCCGGCGCCCAAAACGCTTCCGGATCAATGTGGTCAGGCTTTCGATCTGCCCAATCCGGTCCTGCCGCGGGATGAGCGAGAGTACCGGGTCGTAGAATCCGCCGCCGAGCAGCTCGACTTGCTTCCGACTTACCATCTCCGCCAGAACATCGATGTACTCAGAGTGGTGTTTCTCCAGCCACTCCAGCATTCTGCCGGAGTAGTGAAGCGTAATCGGTACGGTAGATGCGTTGTAGAGAGCCCTCAGGAACGGCTTGTAGGATCGTTGGTAGATGTGTTCGATCTCATCATCGGCGGCCCCAACAGGCTGGCTGTTGGTCGTCCCGAAGATGAGGTTAATCTTTTTCATCGCCATCCCGTCTGGATGGCCCAGGCGTCTGAGCCGTACCAGCGGCCGCGGAACCCGACCGTTCAGGCGATTCTACTTCCGCCTCCGGCTCTTGTAAATCCCTACGCACCCCAATGATGCATTTTGGCGGGCACTTCTCCGCACCGGCCGACCGGTCGCCACTGTAGCTGTAGTCGATGGTGGAGAGATTGTCCGTGACGGTGTAGCCCCCGTCCGGGCTGCGCTTCTCACAGATCTTGCACGCGATGCACCCGACCGAGCAGTGTTTCTTCACCGCCTTCCCGGCCTCACGGTTGTTGCATGCAACAATATAGTCGGCTGAGTAGGGAATCCACCGCATGACGCCGGTGGGACAGATGTCTACGCACTTGCCGCATGAGATGCACGCGTCCCGGTCGACCCAGACCTTGCCCTCCGAGTCGTAGTCGATCGCATCCACGGGACACACGCGGATACAGGAGCCCAGCTGGAGGCACGCGTATTTGCACACCTTGTCTCCGCCGTACAGCAGGTACAGTGCGTTGCAATCGGCAAGCCCGTGGTAGTCGAACTCGTATTGGCTCACATCGCGACCGCCGCGGCAATGCACCTGGGCAACCATCCGCTCTCCGGCAGGCCGGACCTCCCGGCCCATGATCCGGCCCATCTCTGTCACGGCCGCCGGCCCGCCCGGGCCGCACAGCGTCAGCGGGGCCTCCTCATTCGCTACCGCTTCCGCGTACGCGGCACAGCCCGCGTATCCACACGCACCGCAATTCAACCCGGGTAGCGCGTGCTCAACGCGAGCGATGCGTTCGTCCTTCTTCACGGCAAGGAGACGGGAGGCGAACCCCAGACCGAGCCCAAGCAGCGCTCCCAGGAATCCGACCACAAGCAATGCGTACAGAACGGTCACACCAACTCTCCTAGCCGATCAGATTGCGAAGCAGTGCCTTGTCGAACGCCATAAACGCCAGCGCCATCAGCCCGCCGGTGACGAATGCGATGGGGGTGCCACGGAACGGTCGCGGAACCCACTCCGCGTCCAGTTTCTCACGCAACGTTGACATCAGCACAATGGCCAGCAGGAAACCCAGACCGGCGGAGATGCCCGCGACAAAGCTCTCCAGAGCGTTGTAGTCGTTACGGACTGCGATCAACGCGATACCAAGCACCGCACAGTTGGTGGTGATGAGCGGAAGGTAGATTCCCAACGCCTTGTAGAGCGGCGGGGAGGTTTTCTGAATCACCATCTCCACCAGTTGAACAAGTGCGGCGATCACCAGAATAAACGTGATTGTCTGAAGGAACCCCAGTCCCAGCGGGATGAGCATCCAATGGTAGATTACCCAGGTGGTGAGCGACGCAATGGACATGACGAACGTCACGGCAAATCCCATTCCAACGGCGGAATCCACGTTCTTGCTCACGCCAATGAAGGGACAGAGTCCCAGAAACTGCGTGAGGATAAAGTTGTTCACAAAGACAAACGTGATGATTATGCCGATGTAGGTCATGCTGCCGCCCCTCCCGCGCCGTCGTACTTGCCGGCAGACGGGGCGTGCCCCTTCCGACTCGATATCCAGTTGAACAGCGCCTTCAGATAGCCGACCACCAGCAACGCCCCCGCCGACAACCCGATTACGCGGGCAGGACTCTTGCTCAAACCGGGTATCTCAATGACGCCGTCAAAGCCACCGACGGCGAATAGGGTGATGGTCCCGGCCCCAAAGACCTCCCGGATAAACGCGATCAGGAGCAGCCCCAGAGTGAACCCAACGCCCAT
>CAYTGY010000474.1:0-2669 GCA_964437265.1 uncultured Spirochaetaceae bacterium
TGAAGATGGGCAAGAAGGTGGCGACACTCGAGAAGTCGCGCGTGGGCGGCACCTGTGTGAACTGGGGCTGCACCCCCACAAAGACGCTCGTCGCGGGAGCGCGAGCCGCGCACATGGTCAGGCGAGCCGGCGACTTTGGGATCGAGGTCTCTGATTTCCGCGTCGACTTCCCAAAGGCGATGGAGCGTCAGAAGCGCAACCGAGACCAGTCAAACGAATCGTTCGCGAAGTGGCTCGACGAGACCACCGATTTCTACCGCGGTGAGGCACGCTTTGTGAGCGAGCATGAGGTGCAGGTGGGTGACCAGACGCTCCGCGGCGAGACGATCTACATCCATACCGGCGCGACGGCGCGAGTCCCGCCGATTCCCGGCATTGAAAACGTTGACTACCTTGACAACAAGGGGATCCTGAGCCTGACAGAGCTCCCCGCGCACCTCGTCGTGATTGGCGGGAGCTACGTGGGACTCGAGTTCAGCCAAATCTTCCGGCGCTTTGGGAGCCGGGTCACGGTACTCGAGCGTGGCCCGCGGATCATGAGCCGTGAGGACGAGGACGTCGCGGAAGAGGCAACCAAAATCCTTACCAAGGAGGGCGTTGAGATCATGTGCAACGTCCAGGTCCAGTCGCTCTCGCCTGACGGCGGCGTGACGGTGAAAGCGACGGTGAGCGATGAGAAGCGATCGATATCGGGCTCTCACCTGCTTCTCGCGACCGGGCGGAAGCCGGAGACCGAGGCGCTCAACCTCTCCGCCGCCGGGGTGGATGTGGACACGCGCGGCTTCATCACCGTCAACGAGTACCTTCAGACCAGCGTGCCGCATATCTACGCGGTGGGCGACGTGAACGGCGGCAGCGCCTTCACGCACACGTCGGTTCACGACGGGCAGATCATTGTCAAGAATCTCTCCGGCGAGACGTGGCGCCAAAGCGACCGGATTCCCATCTACTCCATGTTCATTGACCCGCCGCTTGGGCGCGTGGGAATGAGCGAGGCGCAGGCGATGCGGAGCGGGCGGCGGGTGCTCAAGGGCACGATGCCCATGAGCAGCATCGCCCGCGCACGCGAGAAGTACGAGACCGCGGGGATGGTGAAGGTGCTCGTTGATGCGGACTCGGGTACGCTCCTTGGCGCGACGGTCTTCGGGACCGGAGGCGATGAGGTGATCAACCTGCTTGCTGCATGGATGTACACGAGGCTCCCCTACCCCGAGCTGCGGAAGGCGGTCTTCGTCCATCCCACCGTGGCTGAGCTCATGCCGTACGTCTTTGAAAACCTGCAGCCGCTTGAGGGCCGATCATAGCCTCCAAGCAACCGTGGCGCCGGGTGGTGCGGAGGTTGCCGGCTTCAGTCGACCTGACGGCCGTGCTCCGGCGCACTGCTCATGATCTTCTCCGTGACGAGTCCCATGACTACCGCGGCGAAGAGCGTCAGCGTTAGCCGGGCGAGGGTGAACTCGAGGCCCATGAACTGCAGCTCGACCATTTCCTGCGGCAGCTTGATGCACGCCCAGGCGGTGAGAAAGACAATGATCGTGGCGATTCGGGCGCCCTTCTTGAGCATGGCAGCGGCCAGAGGGAAGGCCACGTACAGAGGACCGGTGGGGAGCGATCCCAGGAGGGCCGCAAGCAGGAAGCCTTTGAGCCCCGACGCGTGACCCAGATAGTCGGCGACCATCTGTTTGGGCACGAATACCGCGAACAGGCCGATCAGGATCACGATCGCCGGCAGAATGGAGATCATCTCCAGCAGAAAACGCCACGATGTCTCGAAGACCTGCTCCCGGTTGTCCGGAAACAGCCGGACGAGGACCGTCGCCCCCACGGCCACGACGACCAAGGCCACCAGACTGCGTATGCTGACCAGCTGCCTTGACGAAGACTTCTGGTTTCCGGAGCCCGCGCTCATAGCAGCACCCCCATCACGACGGCTATCGCCGGCGCAAAGAGGAAACCCAGACCGTTTCGCAGTGCCGTCATCTTCACCCCCAGTTCGCGAACCTCCACCGGCAGCGAGACCACTCCGATCATGGTGAGGCTTGCGATGAATCCCGCCACGGTTCCCACCGCGGCTCCGCCCTCGAGGAGCGACGCAGCCAGGGGGAACGCGATCAACGACGGGATGAACATGACTCCCCCCACCACGGCCGACGTCAGAATACCGAGGAAGCCGCTCTCTTCTCCCAGGAGCCGCCGAATCACGTCTTGTGTGACGAATCCCAGGAGAACGCCAATGAGAATGATGATTGTCAGGACCATCGGCAGCATGCCGACGAACGAACGCAGCGCGATACGCAACGCCTGCTTCGTACGTTCGCGATCCTTGACCACGGCCCAGACGAGGGCCGCGAGGGCGAGTACGTTGACGGTCACCGTCGCCACGTTCATAGGTTCACCTCCACTCGGTTCTCTCTCAAGCCGGGGCCCGGCATTTCGAGTCCGGCGTGTTCGTAGGCTGTCAGAAATCTCTCCAGCGCGGCGCGGCGAGTGCGTATGGCCGTATGCCATCCCGCAAGGCGGCGCTCCCCACTCCCGGTGAGCGTGTATACCTTGCGGGCCGGACCGCCCTCTCCCGGCGACAGCCGGGACCGCAGATGCCCGTCTTTCTCCAGATCGCGCAGCATCCTGTAGACAACCGCCACATCCGGAACCATCTCCGGCGGGAGCTC
>CAYTGY010000475.1:0-2669 GCA_964437265.1 uncultured Spirochaetaceae bacterium
CGCTCCTTCATGCGCTTCTCATAGTCGCGGCGGGAGTTCTCCTGCGCGAAGCGGACGATCGAGATGTCGCGCCGTTCGCTGGGAAGGAGGATCTGGACCGGGGCGCCGAGCTCGGCGGCAAAGAACTCCGCAAGCGGTTCCGCGATCGCCTCCACCACCTCCGGTTCCGCGCCCACAAAGAGCTTCTCAGGCGCCCGCGGCTGGTCTGAGTAGTACTGGGTCACCAATTGCTCAATCAGCTCCGCCGGCTCGCCCAGGGCGTCGGTGTGAACGAGCTCGGTGGAGAGCAGTTTGCCGCCGCGCATACGGAAGATGGTGAAGGACACGGTCTGTTGTTGCTCGTAAAGCGCAATGTAGTCGCGCACATCCGGGTCAAAGTCCACCACCTGCTGCTCCGCCTGAAGCGCGCGAATTGCCGCAAGATTGTCGCGATGATTTGCCGCTTCCTCAAAGCGTTGCGCACCGCCGGCGGCATCCATCTTGCGCTGGATCTGCTCCACCAGCTCCTCGACCTCGCCTCCCAGCAACTGCTTGATGGAGTCCACCCGTTCCCGGTACTCCTCACGCGAGGTCTTGCCCGCGCACACGCCCGCGCAGCGTCCAATGTGGTAGTAGAGGCACGGGTGTTCGCGTTGCCTGATGGGGCCGCGGCACTTCCGCAGGGGGAATATCTGCTCAATCAGGTCCAGGTAGCGGTCCAGGTGATAGACGTTTGCGTACGGACCGTAGTAGCTGCTGCCGTCGTCCACCATCCTGCGTGTTCGGAACACTCGTGGATACTCCTCGTTGGTGACCCGGATCACCGGGTAGCTCTTGCCGTCCTTGAGGTTGATGTTGAATCGGGGGCGCCACTCCTTGATGAGGTTGTTTTCCAGCAGCAACGCCTCGTACTCGTTGCGGCACACCACGTGCTCAATGGAGTCTACCCGCTGGACCAGGAGCGCGGTCTTGGTGTCTTTGGCCCCGGTAAAGTAGGACCGGACGCGGTTTCGGAGGTTCTTCGCTTTGCCTACATACATGACGGTGTTCTCAGCGTCGCGCATAATGTATACGCCGGGCTGCAGAGGGAAGAGCCGTGCCGATTCAGCTGGAGAGAGGCGTGAAGTGCCTGATGGATGCTCCATACGTGCCGATACTAATCTATACAAGGATGTGGTCGAGAAGAAACACCGCGCGCATACTACTCCTTCTTCTGCTCATCCCGTCGGTGCGTCTGGCCGCGGAGTCGATTGAGCTGGGATTCGACGACGGTTGGGCCCGCCTGAGTCATGCCGACGGTGTGGAGGTGGTTCCGGGTCGCGGAGGGTACGCGGATGTGCGCCTGCTCCCAACCGGTGCCGACGTCACGTCTGCGACCGACCTGGCGCTCTTCTTTGACCATGCTCCCGTGGGTGACCGCGCCGGACGCTATCACGTAGACGCGCGTGCGGTGGAGATCACCCCCGTGTATCGGGTAGGTGGCGCCGCCGGCGGGTCGTTTGCCGGTGAGGGTTCACGTCTGGAGCTCACCCCACGTCCGGGGGCGCTCTTCAACCCGCTGACGCAGTGGTCCAGCTTCTCCATCTCGTTCGCACTGTACCCCATTACCCTAACTTCGGGAGAGGTCCTGCTGGAATGGCGCGCCCGGCTCGGGTCGCCGCGTGAGGAAACGGTGCAGACCGTGCAGGCGACTATAGAAGCACGCACGCTTACCGTGGTATTCGAGAATTTCTTCGCCGTTCCCGGCGGAACCTCGGTTACGGTGGCGTTGAACGGTCGTACCGGCCTGATCCCGCGCACATGGTCGCATCACTTGATCCGGTTCGACGCGCGAAGCGGTCTGCTCGAGTACGTGGTGGACGGTAGACCCGAGGATGCCGTGCATGTCTCGCGGAGCGGCCGTGAGGACGGGACGGTGTTTCTGCCGGAGATCGCACCGTATCCGTCAGGGCCGTTGCGCGTCGGCGGTGGATACCGTGGGGTCATTGACGAGTTTATCATCACCGGGGCGACACTACCCCCGGTGGCCGGCGGGCCGTTTCGGCACTCGGGAATCATTGAGTCAGCCGTATTTGATCTGGGATCTCCGGCGGCGGTCATCACCGGCACCCATCTACAGCTGGACACCCCAGGTGAGAGCGACCTCTTCGTCTACCTCCGCACCGCGGAGCGGCGCAGCTCCGCTACGTCGTTGCCCACCGAGTGGGTTCCGGTGATTGACGGGGCTCCCGCGGAGCCGCTCTCCGGTAGATTCGTACAGATGCGCGCGGAGCTGCACCCGGGATACGGCGGCGAGGTGTCCCCGTCGCTCTCCTCAGTGATCATTGACTATCAGGGTGACGAGCGCCCGATGCCGCCGGCGGATCTGGTCGCGACACCGGGCAATCAGACCATCATGCTGGAGTGGTTGCCTGTCCCTGAACCGGATGTCCGTGGCTATTTGGTGTACTATGGTGAGATGCCTGGCCGATACTTCGGCACCGGGGCCCACACGGGGCCGTCGCCGGTTGATGTGGGCCCGGCGACCTCAGTGATTCTGGATGGTCTGGTGAACGGGACCTTGTACTACCTCAGTGTAGCCGCGTATGACGCGGCAGGCGTTACGCGGGATCTCCTTCTTTCGCGTGAGGTGACTGCGCGGCCTTCGGGGGTCTACCGATGACTCCAGCACAACAACAGGAACTCCTCAT
>CAYTGY010000476.1:0-2661 GCA_964437265.1 uncultured Spirochaetaceae bacterium
ACCCCGGACAATGTGCCGCAGAATGTCCTCTTTGCTGGTGAAGTAGTAGTAGATCAAGGCCTTGTTGACCTCCGCCTCGCGAGCGATCTCATCAACTCGAGCGCCGTCAAATCCCTTCTCCGCGAACGTCTTCTCTGCAACCGCTAGGATGCGCGCCCGGGTGACCTCCGAGTCTCGCTTGGCGGCGCCGTTCTCACCGCCGCTGTTCTCACCGCAGATCCGGCGTGGCGACGGATCCGACTGCTGGTTGCGCGTACTGCTCATCCGGAGATATTAATCAAACAGCTGGTTAGCGGACAACAACCGCGGATACTCAGAAGACCAGGTTTCCCTTGAACAGGCCTTCCGTGCGCCCCACCAGATCTTGAAATGCTTGCTCAACCTGTGCCGCCGGATAGTCGGTGGCAAGCTGGTCCATCTGGAGGCGGTCTGCGGCTACAAGATCCAGGCCGGCCAGCATGGCGTGACGCTTCTCGTCATCACGCCGGACGTGACCGTTGACAACGGTGATTGCCTTGAAGTTCCAGGTCTTCATGTCCACCGTCCGCATCCCGTCCTCGCTCTGGTGGTATCCAACAAAGACCACGGTGCCGTGCTGCTTCACCAGTAGCGTGCTGAGCTCCACCGCCGGAGCCACACCGGTTGCCTCAATGACTATGTCAAACTCGCCAAGTAGCTCAAGAAGTTGCTCAGGACTCATGCCCGACGAGTTGACCGTCCGGTCCGCGCCAAGTGTCCGTGCGACCGCGAGTCTCCAGTCAATGAGGTCGATTGCCACAATCTCGCGGCTTCCCTGCATTCGAGCTAGTTGGAGACAGCCAAGTCCCATGAACCCACACCCAATCAGCGCAACTCGATCACCCAGACGCGTACCGAAGCGGTTGGCGGCATGGACAAAGCACGCAATGGGCTCGCCCAGCGCACGAGCGACCGGCGTCGATTCCGGCACCGGTTGCAGGTGCGACTCCGGGCTCACGAAGAACTCGGCGTAGGCGCCGCCAAGTGAGGTCACCCGATCACCTACTGAGACCGACGAGACATTGCTTCCGACCGCTTCCACAACACCCGATCCTTCATGCCCCAAGAGGATCTCTGACTCCTGCAGGGCGCCGCTGCGCATCTGCTTGTAGGTGAATGTGTCGCCCTCGCAGATGCCGCAGCCCGCGGTGCGTACCAACACATCGTTTGCTCCGGGCTGGGGACGGTCGACCTCTCGGAGCTCGAATCCATCGGGTGTCAGGATGTACGCCTTCATGGCCGTGAGACTACACGCCTGACCGGGCTTGTGCAATCGGTGTCCGGCGGTCACCGGAAATCCCGGCTCTCCACACGGACGGCATTGTCCAAAAGGCGCGGTTTGAAGCAGCTATCTACGATCAGATGCGTCACACCGTCCTCATTCTGGACCCGCCCACGTACGCCCAGGATGGCGGAGGTGAGAATCACCGTGCGGTACTCGGCAAGCACGTCCTTCCAGATCACCAGGTTCACGAACCCGCTCTCATCCTCAAGCGTCATGAACAAGGTGCCTCCGGCAGTCTCCGGCCGTTGTCTACAGATCACCATCCCAACGTATGTCGCGCTCCGTCCGTCCGGAATCTCCTCTACCTCCGCGGCTGTGGGGTACCCACGTTGGGACAACGCTTCGCGATGCGGTTCAAGGGGGTGCATGCTCACGCTATGACCTGCCGTCTGGTAGTCCCATGCAACAAGCTCAAAATCCGAAAGATGGGCAAACTCGGGAACCGCCTCCGTATCCGTCCAGTGAGGGGCCGTATGGTCTTGGGTCCGAGCGGCGCGTCCATGAACCGCGGTTCCCGTGACAGCCCACAGAACATCCCGTCTGCTGAGACCCAGCGAGCCAAAAGCGCCGGCACGGGAAAGGGCAACAAGAAGGTCTTCGCGCAGGCGAGTACGAGCTACAAAGTCGTCTATCCCGGAGAAGGGCACCGACCCGTCCGCTGTATTGCCGCGTGCCCGAACAATGCGCCCATAGTCATCCTCACCCAGACCTTTGATGTACCGCAATCCCATTCGTACTGCATGGCGTACCGAGCCGCGTGACGGTGTCGCCGGCGAGGACGCGGGCGACAGGGTGCAATCCCAATCGCTGTGCAGAACATCCACGGGAAGCACACAGATGCCGTGCCGCTTTGCGTCCTCCACAATGGTAGCCGGGCTGTAGAACCCCATGGGCCAGGCGTTGAGCAACCCACAGACAAACACCGCCGGATGGTGGACACGCATCCACGCGGTACAGTACGCGATAAGCGAAAACCCGGCGGCATGACTCTCCGGGAATCCGTACTCACCAAACCCGAGTATCTGCTGAAACACCGCCTCCGCAAACTCCGGCTCAATCCCCTTGGCCACCATGCGTTCAACCAGGCGCTCGCGGTGCTTCTCCATGCGACCGCTTCGCCGCCATGCGGCCATGTCCCGGCGCAGCTGGTCAGCCTCTCCGGGCGTGTAGTCCGCGGCAACCACGGCCAGCTTCATCACCTGCTCCTGGAAAATGGGCACGCCGAGCGTTTTCTTGAGCACCGGTTCGAGCGCCGGGTGCGGATACACCACCGGTTCCAGCCCCGCCCGCCTGCGCAGATACGGGTGCACCATGCCGCCGGTGATGGGGCCGGGACGCACAATGCTTACCTCAATCAC
>CAYTGY010000477.1:0-2653 GCA_964437265.1 uncultured Spirochaetaceae bacterium
CGAGTGCATTTCCGTTTTTGATGCAGTGGAGTTCGGCCGGTCCATTGCCGCAATTCCGGCGTACGCCTACCTTGGGGATGTCCGCGAGTCACCCACCGGGGACAAGAAGGCTGAGCAGTTTGAGGACCGGTACCTTGATGAGCTATTCCCGGAGCTCACGCGGATTGGGTTTCGGGCCGTGACATATATGCCCCGGCGCAATACCAAGGAACAACTCAGACGGGTGCAGGAGCTCTGTGCACGCCATGAGCTGATGGAGATCAGCGGCGTGGACATCAACAGCTCGCGTCAGAGCTTCACCTGTCCGGACGTGATGGAGCCGGAGTTCGCTCATCTCAACGATGCAACATGGGCGCTTATCGCGCATGAGAAGCTCACCAGCATCTCGCCGGCGTACAGTCTGTTCGGCTCCTCTTCGTTGGCGGAGGGATCGTTGGATGAGCGCATCAGGCGCTACGCATCATTCGGGCGGGCAATGGATCCTTGGAATCCGGCGTCGGTTGCGGCGGCGGCCGGAGTATAGGAGTACATCATGAGCAATGCAGCAGATACAGCGGTATCCCCGCGAGCGGTTGATCTGTGCCCCGCCATCCGCGGGGCGGCGTTCAACGCCGGCAGACGTGTCATGGTACGGCTGGTGGAGAGCCTGCCTGACACCGACGGCGAGCCGTTGGTGATTCCGGGAGACAGCGACGAGCTTCGCGAACAGGTCCCGTGGAAGTTCTCCGCCTATGTCGAGGAGCACAACGTGCTTCCGCCGGCGGTTGATATGGGGACCGTTGGTCGGTTTATCCTCACTGACCAGTTCGAGGGTGATCCGCTTTCCGGTGATGGGCTGCTCTTGCCGGCTGCATCATCGGGCGCGGCTGCCGGATTCTACAATCCGGCAGCTGAGCGGGCACGCGTGGTGCGCGGCCGCGTAGCCGTGGTGACCGGGGCTGCGCAGGGGTTTGGTGCGGAGATCGCGAAGTACCTGGTAGCCGCCGGGGCACATGTAGTGGTGGCTGACCTCAACATAGACGGCGCGGCAACTTTTGCGCGGGAGCTGTGTCAGACCGCCGGGCGCCCGGCGGCCACGCCGGTGGCGGTTGATGTCTCAGATGAGGAGTCGGTCGCCGCAATGGTCGAGCAGGTGGTTGCTGAGGCCGGCGGCATGGATCTCTTTGTCAGCAACGCAGGGGTGCTGAAGGCCGGGAGCGTCAAGGAGCTCAGTCTCCGCGACTTCGAGTTCGTGACCAAGGTCAACTACACCGGGTTTTTTCTGTGCACCAAGCACGCCGCCCCGGTGATGGCGGCGCAGCAGCGAGCGAGCAAACGTCCGTTCTGGAGCGACATCATTCAGATCAACTCGAAGAGCGGGCTTGCCGGGAGCAACAAGAACGGTGCCTACGCCGGCGGCAAGTTCGGTGGCATTGGACTGGTACAGAGCTTTGCCATGGAGTTGATTGAGGACCGTATCAAGGTCAACGCCATCTGTCCCGGCAACTTCTTTGAGGGTCCGCTGTGGTCTGATCCTGACCGGGGACTTTTTGTCCAGTATCTGCGTGCGGGGAAGGTGCCCGGCGCCACGACGGTTGAGGATGTCAAGCGTGCCTATGAGTCAAAGGTGCTGATGGGCCGCGGCTGTACCGGGGCCGACGTCATGCGTGCGCTCTACTACGTCGTGGAACAAGAGTACGAGACCGGACAGGCGGTCCCGGTGACCGGTGGACAGGTGATGCTGCGGTAGCCATAGCGGGTGTACCCGCGAGGGGGTTGTATGAGGCGTTCTCTGGTGGTTGCGGCGGCCGTCATCGTCGCGGTGCTTCTGGGCTCCTGCTTCCTGTTCGTCGCCAAGAGCGAGTTCTACGTGGCCAACGAAACCGGCGCGGACCTCACGGTCAGCTGGACCGAGCGCTATCACGACACCGGGGAGCAGTCGGAGGTCGTTGAAGCCGGCGCGCCCGTGCTCATAGCGACCGGGCGGCTCCTGGAGGCGGACACGTTGCCGCCACAGCAGTTCTTCGTCTCTTTTCAGGTAACCGGCGATGCCGGGAGCTACGTACAGGATCCGATTGACGACGACGCCTGGGACGTGGTCCGCGACGGCCGGCTGGGCATCTGGACGCTCACCATCACGGCTGCGGATCTGGAGTAAACTACGCCGGCGGCTTGAGGCGCACGAACGGTGCGGCTATGAGAAACACCCCTGCCGCCGCCACTATGCCGGGACCGACGTCGCCGGTACTCACCGCCTGCGCAGCGGCGCCGACGATGAACGCCACCACCGCCGCGAAGAGGCTCTGCAACTGCGATTCGGCGGACAGGACGGTCGCCAAGACGGGTTCGGGAATCCGTCTTGAGACACAGGCGACACCCACCGGCTGGCGGGCGTTCTGGATCACATACATGACCAAGAACGCGGCGACCGACGCGGCCGGTACGCCAAGCCACCGAGCCGCTCCGGCGCCGGCGGCCAAGAGGAGTCCTAGAACCAGCTGGATGTTGAGTGCGCGTTCTTCAGATCCGAACCTGCCGGCGATTGCCGCGGAGCTTCGTGAGGCGAAGGACGTGAGCAGATAGATCACACTGTAGATGACCCCAATGAACAGCGCCTCACGGCGTGCGGACTGCATGCCTGGGGCAAGTGGTACCGATAGCGCGAATGAGGCGA
>CAYTGY010000478.1:0-2640 GCA_964437265.1 uncultured Spirochaetaceae bacterium
ATGCCGGCGGTGATGGTGGACTCGAAACCCAAGGGGTTCCCGACGGCGAACGCCCAGTCGCCCACTTCAAGAGAGTCGGAGTCTCCGAGCACCGCGACGGGCACTTCATCGGTGGTGGGAAAGCTGACCAACGCCAGATCACGGTCGCCATCCGTTCCTACAAGCTCGGCCTCAAAGGTCCGGCCGTCGTGCAGTGTTACCTCAATTTGATCCGCGGCACCAACAACGTGGTCGTTGGTAAGTACATAGATACGGTCGTTCAGCCGGCGAACAATCACACCACTTCCCAATCCCGGTTGCTGTAACTCGCGCGTCTCTCCATCCTCACCGGACGGCGTGTTTTCGAAGAAGAAGTCGAACGGGCTCCGGAACTGGGTCCGCGGTACGGTAATGACGTCCACAACATCTATCTTGACCACAACGGGGAGCACGCGCCTCGCCACCGCGCGAAACGCGTCTTGATACGCCAGCATCACCTGCTCACTCGATGGTTCGGACTCCTGCGCGGCGATACCCGCCGAGACTGCAATCAGCAGTGCACACGCAACCAGGAAGACTGCGGCAGGGATATGTCCGTTTCTTGGCATTTCTGGTCTCTTCATCACGCCTGTCCGTCGCCAAACCTCTGACGGTAGTATAGAAACTGAATCTTTCGGGTAGCTTTCCGCATCATTACATGTGTGAAAGGTTTGCGGTAGGAAGACACACGCGAAACTCCGCATACTCACCAGGTTCACTTTGCACCTCAACCCATCCGTCGTGCGCCTCCACGATCGCACGCACCAACGTTAGTCCCAGTCCAACACCCTCGGTAGCGCCAACCTCCGGCCCACGGTAGAGGCGTTGCCAGATCTGATCGCGGATCTCTTCGCTCACGCCAGGACCACGGTTGTGAACGCGAATCTGGACCGCGGCCGGCTGCGTCGTTGTCTCCGGGACGGGCTGCGCGGTAACGGTCACGGCAGTCCCGGGCCGGCCGTACTTCACGGCATTGTCCAGGAGGTTCCCAACCACCTGGCGCAAGCGCGCCGGATCCGCGCTGAGCGATACGTGACCCGCAACGTGCAGATCAATGCGCATCTGAGCCTCTTCAGCCAGAAACTCATACACGTCCACCACCTGGCGGAGCAGCGGCAAGATCGATCTCCTCCGTGCGCAACGGCATTGCCCCCGACTGTGCTTCAGAGATGTCCATCATGGAGTTCAGCATGTGCAGGATGCGTTCCGACTCCTCCATTGCATCCGAGAGCGCCTCTCTATAGGTCTCCACCTCCGGCGGACCGGAAAGCGCCGCCTCCGCCACGTTTCGGAAGCGAGTCATCGGGGTGCGCAGGTCGTGCGCCACCGCATCCAGTGCCCCATGCATCGCATCCACCAGGGCCTGGATACGGTCAAGCATCTGGTTGAAGGAGCCGACCATCTCCTGCAGGTCCGTATTCCCCGGCCGGTAGTCCAGCCGCCGGTCCAGCTCTCCCGTCTTCACCACACGACGGATGGCGTCGTTGAGCCGGATCACCGGCGCAAGCATCCGGGAGGCGAAGAACGCTCCACCCACCACCGCCACGGCTAACAGCACTGCAACAACAATCAGGAACCGCCCCTGGAAATGGTCCAGAAGCCGTTGACGCTCTGCAGTACTCATCCCAAGCTGCAGCACCAGATTGTCTGAGAGCCGGATACCCATGATCTCCAGCCGGTAGTCCAGACGGTCGGACGCGAGCACCAGCATGCGTCCGGTCACCGGGGTATGCGGTTCACTCAGCTGCTCCAGATCGAAGGTCTGCGACCACTCGGTGAGGCCGCCCTGGAACACCGTGGCGTTGCTCATGGTTGCCAGGCGGAAGAAGAGCGGCCGCCCAACCAGCGCTCCGGCATCGGATCGCAGCGTCTTCGCCAGCTGGTTGACCGCGGTGTTCTCATTTGCGGCGCTTCGGAATTGGGACCAGTGCTGTATCAGCTGATGGCGGAGTTGATCATGGTCCTCATCGCGGAGCGACTGGTAGAGAGAGATGTAGGTCAGGACAAAGAGCGCCAGCGCACCGGCGGCAAAGACCAGCGAGAACCAGAGCGTGATGCGCAGATCGATCCGGCGCAGCAGACTACGACGGCTTCTTGAGGACATAGCCGACTCCGCGGACGGTGTGGATCAGTTTCTCATCAAAGTCGCGATCAACCTTTGACCGCAATCGGGACACCAGCACATCCACCACGTTGGTCTGTGGGTCAAAGTCGTAGTCCCAGACGTGCTCCATAATCATGGTCTTGGTGAGCACCCGCTCGGAATTCCGCATGAGGTACTCCAGAAGCGAGAACTCACGCGGCTGCAACTCGATCTTTGTGCCGGACCGCTCCACGCTGCGACTGAGAAGGTCCATGGACAGGTCCGCAAAACGCAGCGACGTGGGCGAGCCGCCCATGCCCGCGCGGCGGATGAGTGCGCCAATCCGCACCAGTAGCTCAGAAAAGGAGAAGGGCTTGGTCAGGTAGTCGTCGCCGCCACGTTGAATCCCGGCGATCCGATCATCAACCGAGCGCTTTGCGCTAAGAATCAGGATGGGGGTCTGCACGCCTCGGCGTCTGAGCTCTTCGATGAACGAGAGCCCATCCATTCCGGGCAACATGAGATCCACCACCGCGGCA
>CAYTGY010000479.1:0-2639 GCA_964437265.1 uncultured Spirochaetaceae bacterium
ATCTCATCCGCGGATGCGGTCGGCGTTCGCCGCACCGGCGGGAGCGTGCGCCGGTACTTCGCGCGCTCGGTGAGGGTACAGCCCGCTTCCTTGAGCAGATCCTTGACGTACTCCGCAATTGCCGGGGCCGCTGTCAGCCCGGGGCTCTGGATACCCGCCACGTGGACAAGACCCGGTTGCAGTTCTGATCTCCGGATGAGGAAGTCGTTGTCCGGTAACGTAGGCCTGAGCCCGGAGAAGGAGGTAATCACGTCGGTGGCGGAGACCTGCGGCACCAGCTGCTGCGCGGAGGCGATAATACCCTCCAGCGCGTCTCGGTCTGTCCCCAGATCCAGCTTGTCCTCAACCAGCTCCGCGGTTGGGCCCAGGAGGATGGTGCCCTCAACGGTGGGGATGACCAGCATACCCTTGGAGACCGGCGTCGGGACCGGGAAGACAACGCGCTGCGGACATGCGGTGGTGCGCCGGTCCAGCAGGTGATACTGCCCCTTCCGCGGCGTGATGGTGTAAGACTCAGCGCCAAACGCCGCGGAAACGCCGTCCGCCCCCAGGCCGGCCGCGTTGACCACATAGGTGGCTCGCATAGTCCGCCCGTCTCTCGCGGTCAGCGTGAAGCCACCGTCCGCTGCACGCGAGCCGGTCACCACGTCAAAGTCGCGGACAACCGTCAGGCCGTTCATCTCCGCGTTCTCAACCAGCGCAAACACAAACCGGTAGGGCTCAATGATGCCGCCCGCCGGTGCGTACAGACCGCCGATCACGTCCGAATGGAGCTTAGGCTCGAGCTCCTTGATCCGCTCGGCGCTGCATACCTCAATCCCCGGAGCGTCGTTCTCCACGCCCTGGCGGTAGAGATGGTCCACCGTGACCATCTCCTCCGGAGTGAATGCGGCGACAATGAGACCACATTGCTTGTACGGGAATCCCAACTCGCGGTTGAGTTGCGGGTACATCGCCGCTCCCTCAACCTCCAGCTTGGCCTTCAGGTGGGTTCCGGAGTGGTGAAACCCCCCGTGGATGATCCCTGAGTTGGCCTTAGAGGTTCCAAATGAGACGTCTGCCTCACGGTCAACCAACGCAACCGCAAGGTCATATCCGGAGAGTTTTCGGGCTATAGCCGCGCCACACACTCCGGCCCCAACCACCGCAACGTCAAAGCGCTCCATCACAATTGACTATGATGTGGTTGTTTTTGTTTGTCAAGTGTTCAGTTGTGTTCGTTTATGGGAATCGATGGGTGACTAAGGCTCCGTGTCGTCCAACTCGGCAACCAAAACCTCCACGCCACGCTCTTCGAGCGCAAATTGGAACTCGTCGCTGATCCCGCTGTCCGTGATGAAGACGTCCACCTCATCAAGCGGCGCGGTCACAAAGGGAGACACGCCGCCAATCTTGGAGGAGTCGGCAAGCACAATCACGGTCCCGCGGGTCCGGCGTATCATCACGCGGGCAATCTCAGCCTCCTGGTGCGACGGGGTGGTGAGCCCCGCGGAGAGGTCTACGCCATCCACGCCAATGAAGGTCTTGGCGGCAAACACCTGCTCCAACGTCTGGACGGCGAAGGCGCCCACAAAAGAGTTGGAGCGCGGCCGGTAGAGCCCGCCTACAATGATGCACTCGAGCTGATCGCCCAACCCCGCGTGGAGTGCGCCGGCGTTACTGGTCACCACGCGCAGCTCGATATTGGGGAGGTTGCGCAGCAACTCCAGGGTTGAGGAGCCGCTGTTCACCAGAATGGTCTCACCGGTCTCTACCAGAGAAGCTGCAAGGGCGCCTATTGCGCGCTTCTCATCCGGATTGCGCAGCCCCTTTTGCTCAAAAAGCGGCTCACGCCTAAATCGACGCAGCGATACCGCACCGCCGTGCGACCGGCGGAGCGCCCCTTGGTCCTCGAGCGCTACCAGGTCCCGGCGGACGGTCATCTCAGACACATCGAAATGCCGGCTGAGATCCGTCACCCGGACCACGCCGCGATCATCCACCAGTTCCAGAATGCGCCGCTGTCGTTCAATCGGCATGAAGTCTGGCGCCATGGCGGGTCCCTACTCTCCGGCGGAGGGCCGCACGGGCTCTATCCGGACGTCCAGGTCATGCGCCTCGGCCGCACGGTCAAGCTCTGAGCGAAGCCGGCGGACCGGCACGCCCTGCGGCACCACGGCGCGGATCCGCATATGGAACATCGGCGCTCCGGTGAAGGGGGCGCCGGTGGTCTCCGTCTCCAGATCTTCAATGTTCACGTTGTTCCGACGCAGCACGGAGGTGACCGCGTGCACAATGCCCGGCGTGTCCAGTGAAACGCTCTCAATCCAGTACGGCAACCCCGTCGGCTGCGGCTGATGCGCCATGGTTGGCCGAGCGCTCATCTCAAGCCCGGTCGCCGCGGCAACCGTCCTGGTGTTCGCGGCCAGTTGGGCCGTCTGCGCACCGTCTCCGGAGACCAACAACAGTACGGCGAAGTCGCCTCCAAGCACCGCCATCTTGCTCTCTTCAATGTTGCAACCGTAGCTCAACACTTGGGCCGCGAGCTCGTCGGCTATTCCCACCCGGTCTGAGCCGGTTGCCGTTATAACCAGGTACGTGTCCATGGGTCCATGCTACTACGGGTCAGTAGTGATCGGCCAGCGGTTTGCCGATTCGCC
>CAYTGY010000480.1:0-2637 GCA_964437265.1 uncultured Spirochaetaceae bacterium
ATGGAGCCAGTTCTACAGCGCGTACAAGCTACCGCTGGAGTTCAGTCTCTGGCAGCGCCTGCGTACCGGGGAGATGCCCATCGGGATCGGCTATTTCAACCTCTACAACGTACTCACGGTGAGCGCTCCCGAGCTGCGGGGGTTGTGGACGTTCGGACCGGTGCCGGGGATCCGGCGGACGGATGGATCAGTAGACCGGGCAGTCTCAAGTGATGTGAAGGCGATCACCATCGTTTCTCAGTCCGACCAACCTGAGGCGGCGTGGGAGTACCTGAAGTGGTGGACGAGTGCGGATGC
This sequence comes from uncultured Spirochaetaceae bacterium, assembly GCA_964437265.1. Lineage (GTDB taxonomy): Bacteria > Spirochaetota > Spirochaetia > DSM-27196 > SLST01 > CAYTGY01. The sequence goes on from CAYTGY010000480.1 coordinate 298, forward strand.
CCAGGCGGCTTTCGGCCGCGAGATGGTGAGTGTGCTCGGGCCGGCCGGCCGATGGGAGACGGCAAACCTGGAGGCCTTCGGCCGGCTATCCTGGCCGGTGGACGTGATCAATGCGCTCAACGTTCAGCGCGAGAGCGTGCGGGGCATCCCCGAGGTTCCCGGCGGCTACTTCACCGGACGTCATCTGGAGAACGCCTTTCGTGAGGTCGTCTTTGAGGGGTTCAACCCCCGGGACACGCTCCTGGACTACGTGGAGGTCATGAACGAGGAGATCCGAAGCAAGCGGCGGGAGTTTGGGCTGGACTGATGAGCACGACGCGCAACGGCACCAGGGCGAAGCCTCAAGCACGGTTTTTGGCACAGGTGAAGATCCGGCTCGCGAGCTTCTGGGAGAAGCTGCGAAAGAACAAGACAAGCTACTTGATGCTTGCGCCGTTCTTTATCCCATTCATCCTCTTCACGGTAATCGCCGTCCTTGTAGCGGTCTTCTTTAGCTTCACCTACTACAACGTGCTCGAACCGCCCGTCTGGGTCGGGTGGCAGAACTACGCGAGTCTTCTGCTGGAAGACGACATCTTCATCATCGCGCTGCGCAACACCTTTGTGTTCGTCATGATCACCGGTCCGTTCGGTTACATCATGAGTTTTGTGGCGGCGTGGTTCGTGAACGAGCTGCCGCCGCGTGTGCGTTCGATCATCACGCTGGCGCTGTACGCCCCGGTTCTGGCCGGTGGGGCCGGCTTTGCCATCTTTCAGTTCATGTTCTCTGGCTGCCAGTACGGGATCATCAACGGGCTGCTGATCAGGTTGGGCATCATCCTGGAGCCGATCTTTTTTCTGCGGGACCAGGACTGGATCCTGCCTCTGCTGATCATCGTGCAGCTCTGGCTGAGTCTCAGCTTCAGCTTCCTCGCGTTCATCGCGGGGCTGCAGTCGGTTGACAAGAACCTGTACGAAGCCGCGGCGATTGACGGAGTCAAAAACCGATTCCAGGAGCTGTGGTACGTGACGCTGCCGGTCATGCGGCCGTATCTGATGTTTGGCGCCGTGATGCAGATCACGCAGAGCTTTGCGGTGAGCTTGGTGAGCATCAACCTCTTCGGGATGCCCACCACCAACTACGCCGGGCGAACGGTCGTTACGCATCTTGTTGATCACGCAGTGCTGCGCTTCGAGATGGGTTACGCGAGCGCGATCGCGACGCTGCTTTTCGTGATTATGGTTGCGTTCAACAAGGGCGTGCAGCGCTACCTGAGGAAGATAGGTACGTAGATGGCGGGAGTACGGGTCAGTCGGTCAACGGCAGGAAATGTCGCCGTGGTCATCTTCCTTTCCGGGATTGCACTGTTCATGGTTGTCCCGCTGGTGTATCAGCTCAACCAGGCGTTCAAGCCGTTGGACGAGTTCTTCCTGTTTCCGCCGCGGCTGTTCGTCAGGAATCCGACACTGAATAACTTCCGGGACCTATTTGCGCTGCTTGCGAACAGCTGGGTCCCGTTCAGTCGCTATCTGTTCAACTCGGTCTTTATGGTCGTCGTAGGCACCGGCGGTCACGTGCTCATCGCCAGCCTCGCCGCGTACCCGTTGGCGAAACACACCTTCCCGGGCGGCCGCCTGCTGTTTGCCGTCATCGTACTCTCGCTCATGTTTGCCCGCGAGGTCACGCAGGTGCCGAACTTCATCATCATGACCCGCTTGGGACTGATCGATACCTACTGGGCCATGCTGATCCCCGCGCTGATCTTCCCGCTTGGGCTATTCTTGATGAAGCAGTTCATGGAAGGGGTGCCCATCTCCATGCTCGAGAGCGCGCGCATGGACGGCGCAACCGAGATGCAGGTGTGGTGGAAGATCGTGATGCCGTTGGTGAAGCCGGCCTGGCTGACGCTCTTCCTGTTCAACTTTCAGTACGTCTGGGGAGAGGTGCAGACGCTGAACCCGTACGTGCTGAGTGAGGAGATCAAGGGTCTGCCGCTGATCATGGTTCAACTTGCCCGCCAGCAGGTGGGCGCCGCTCGGATTGCCGCACTGGAAGGAATCATCGCCGCGGTATACGCGATTCTGCTGATCGTCCCGGTTCTGATCTTTCTGATTACGCAAAGCTCAATCATCGAGACGATGTCCAGCTCGGGGCTAAAGGAGTAGCGGTGAACAACCTGGGAGCAAACAAGCGAGATACCTCAGCACTATCGCGGGCCCGTGTGTTCGCGGTGGTTGCGCTGCTGGTCCTGCTTGTCCCCGGGCTTGGTGCGCGTGACGTGACCAGCTACACCTACTCCTTCCACGAAGAACCGCGTCCCTCGCCGGCACCGTTCGTGGCGCGGGAGCTCATCCGAGGCG
>CAYTGY010000481.1:0-2630 GCA_964437265.1 uncultured Spirochaetaceae bacterium
ATGGGACCGTGGTACTCGCCTCCGTCGCGCCACCAGGGTGCGGTGTAGTGGGTGATGAACATGGGATTGTAGTAGTGAAAGGTCAAAACCAGATGTTCATCGTCTGGAACCTCGAGGTCCGGATAGGTCTGATACTGGTTGAAGTTGTTGGACCCCAGAACGATGGTACGCACTGGCTCGCGCTCACGGACTGCGTCAAACGCGGCACGCCAGGTGTTGTTCCATGCCTCTGCTGAAGGCGCTACCGCTTCGTTGAGCAACTCGTAGGCCACCTGGTCTGCAGATGTAGATCGAAGATAGTCTGAAAGATCGCTCCACAACGACGCGAACCGTTCCCGTTCGGCTGGATCAGAGAACAGTGCAGGGACGCCCCCGTCGTTGAAGTAGTGGCTCCGCAAGATGTGCAGGTCCACCACTACGCGTAGATCCTCGGTCTCGCACCAGTCAATCGCGGCCCCCAGAAGATCAAACGCCTCCGGACTCCGGGCCCCTTCTTCATCCCAGAGTTGCTCTTCATCTACGGGCAATCGAATGTGGTCAAATCCCCACTCAGCGATGCTGCGCACGTCCGAAGGCGCGAACCATCGAACACGGTCGCGGCCACGTGCCGGGCTCTGGCTGAGCCAGTGCGAAATATTGGTCCCCCTATGTAGCTCGAACGCCATACAGCCCTCCTCTCCCCAGAGCGTTCACGACAGTGTACCACGGCGTGAATACGCCCGCCACGAGGATTCGGAGACAGAAACGGCGGAAGGGCTGCCGCATGGGCAATCCTCCCGCCGTTCCAACAATGTCATTGAACTGTTGAGAAGTCTAGAAGTCCGGCTCGATCTCAGAGATGTAGAGCGTTGCCTCCGCCATTTCCTCTTCGTACGTGCCGACCCAGATGTCGAAGAGACCGTGGTCATCGCCAAAATCCGCACTGGGGTTCTCAAAGACTACCATTGGGTTCAGCCCGGAGTAGTCGTCATTGCCGTACCAGTCGCCGTCCGGCGCATTGATCAGCAGTGTGGTATCTGCATCAGAAATGACGTAGATGTAGAGCGCGAACACGCCGGGTTCGTAGTACAGGTCAAAGTCCGGGGCGTCCGCTACGTTGCCGGCGCAGTCCCAGCACAGATTCGACGCGTCATTTGAGCCGCCGGCAATGATCTCCACCTCATACGGGTCAGGCGTGAACCCGCTCTCCAGCTCAACGCTGCCGAACGTCGGCTCCGCCTCCCAGTCCTGCGCCATTGCCGCAACACTGATCACGGCCAGCATGGCCACCACGAGCATTGTCTTTCGCATTCTTCCTCCTCCCCTTCAGGGGGTCATTACGTTACCTCCTACTATAGTCAATCGGCGCCGCTCTTTCCAGAAAATGCAGATTTTGCGCCGACAGAACATAGTGAGGCCTCTGGAGACGGCAGCTACCGCCTTGTTCGGTGATGAGCAATCCCCACAGCTCCAAACACCCACGGCGCGCCGAGGGTCACCAGACCACCCAACAGTCCGTAGCGGAGCACATACAGCACCAGGGTCGGTACGGACTCAGATTCACCCACGACCGCGTAGAACGCTGCGCTAAGCCCCAGCGCAGCGCCCGCGAGGATCGGCAGACCCACGACCAGCCGGAGCAGTCGCTGCACCACGCTGCCGTCGGTAGACATGTGCAAGGTGCGCCGCTCAACCAGCAGACCCACAACGCCACCTGCAAGCGCACCCGCGGGGGCCAGGATCGACTTGCGCGGCTCAAACCCCTGGTTGACGAGGAGCGAAACGATGAACACCGCAACCAACACGGTCACCGTGGTCAGCAACACCGGAACCGGCCGCCATTCGGGGGCGCGCGCAATTACGAGTCGCTCCACCAGAAGAAAGAGCGCGAAGAAGACGGCGCCGATCACCCATCCGGAGATCACATCCTGCGGGTAGTGCGCGCCATGCACTAACCGGGAGACGCCCATGACCAGCGCAAACGCAACGCCGGCAAATACCGGCCACCATGAGCGCGAACCCGGCTGCCGCGCTCCGCCGTAGGCATTGGCAAACCACAGACCGGCGGTGGTGCCAAAGATGGTATGTCCGCTCGGAAGGCCGGGCTGCCACGTATGATCTATGGTAAGGACCCGCTCCGGAGCCACATGATAGGGTCTGGGCCGCCACCACCACACCTTGAAGATGTTGCTCAACACCTGAGATCCCAGCACCAGCAGCATCAGCCGGATCCCGGCGCGCCGGTCTACGGCCCAGAACACGGCGGCTAGAAGGAGCATCACGCCAAACTCGGTTCCTAGAAGGTAGAAGGGATAGAGGAGGTACCAGAGCACGCCGCCTCCACCGCCCTGAAACCACACCACCACATCCAGGCCCCAACCCGTCTCCAGCGATTCCAGAAAGGTTCTCATGACGTTATGACACCTCCATCTCCATCAGTAACAGCCGATCCCGGGAAGCCGGATGCACGGTATCCGCGCTTACGCCAATGAAATCATCACCAAACATCTTATACACGTTTCCCGACAGGCGGAACTCCGGCAGCCGTGCTACAAGCCGGGTGCCGTCGTAGAGATACGCGAGTTGCACCGGCGTGGCGAACTCGCCGGACGGCGTGAAGTCTCCTCCGGACGCCACCGCGAGAAGAATCG
>CAYTGY010000482.1:0-2628 GCA_964437265.1 uncultured Spirochaetaceae bacterium
GCCCTCCTGCGGGAGGGGATTCCGTATCACATAGTCGGGACCGTCCGCTTCTATGAGCGGGAGGAGGTCAAAGACGCGTTGGCGCTTGTTCGTCTGTTGGCGAATCCCCGTGATGAGGTCTCGTTCCGGCGTGTCATCAACAAGCCGGCTCGCGGAATCGGCTCCGTGAGTCTTGAGCGGCTCATCGATCATGCCGCAGGCCGGGATCTGCTTGCCGCCGCTGCTTCCGCGGGAAATGTCCTCTCAAAGCGTGCGGCAGCCTCCGCGGCCCGGTTCGCCAGGACGGTGCGGCAAGTTGGCGGATCGCTCGGATCCGGTGAGATTCGCCTATCCGATCTCGTGGAGCGGCTGGTGCAGGAGACGGGCATCCGGCAGATGCACGCGGAGGACCGAGATCCGGTGATGGCGCAGGGGCGCGTGGAGAACCTTGAGGAGCTGGTGAATGCCGCCAGCCTCTACCCGTGCACCGAAGACGGTCTGGTTGAGTTCCTGGAAGTGGTGGAGCTGGACCAGGCGCGTATGCAGGAGGAACGACCGGATGCGCGCGTCACTCTGATAACCATGCACAACACCAAGGGGCTGGAGTTTGACCGCGTGATCATCACCGGTCTGGAGGAGGGACTCTTCCCGCGTTCAGATGATGAGAGCGAAGACGACCTGGAGGAGGAACGCCGACTCTTCTACGTGGCCATCACGCGCGCGCGCGAGGAGCTCTACCTCACCTCCTGTCGCACACGGAGGCTCCATGGCCGCACGCTTGATCTGATGCCGTCGCGGTTTCTGGGTGAGATCCCCGCGGAGCTCCTTCACAGCGGCGGCCGCTCCAGCTCTGGTCGCGCCGCGGCTCCCGCCTATCCGGTGGGGACTGCCGTCTACCACGACGAATATGGCGAAGGCCGGATAGTGCAGAGCTGGATGAGCGGGGCGGAGCCGGTGGTGGTGGTGCGGTTCTCCACCGGCCGGACCGCCAAGTTGCTGCCGCGGTACGCCTCGCTTGAGCGAATAGCGAGCGACGAATGGAGTTGACCCCAACCAGTGCCGCCGTCCGTCGCCTACGGAGGGTGCCGCGAATTCGGCGCGCGCGCGGGTGTCATCTCTACACCGTTGACGGCCGTCGTCTCCTGGATCTGTACCGCGACGGCGGCCGCGCCATCCTTGGTCACCGTCTGAGCTCAGTGAACCTGGTAATCAAGAACGGCCTTGACTCCGGGCTCACCCTCTTGGCGCCCTCTTCGGCGGAACTGCACCTCCGCCGGGATCTATCCGCGCTTTGTCCCCACCACCGCGCCGTGCGAGTGTATCCGGGGGACCATGCGGCTCGCCTGGCCGTGGCTGCGTACCTGGGGTGCCCGCCGGACGCGCTCTCCATCGCTGATCCGGGCCTGGCAGAGCCGGCGGGAGCGGTTGCTCGCTGGCGACCGTACACGCAGGGTGATCCGCCGGCGGATGCCGTGGTGCTCCCGCTCCTTCCCATCCCGGCTGTGCTTCCGTGGACCGCCGTGCTCTACCCTACCGCCGATGTGCCTGACGGTCCGCCGCTGCCGCCGGTCGCTGCGAGGGCCATCATCCGGGCGGTGGCGGCGATGAACGGGTCCGCCGGGCCGCCACGGATGGAATTGCCGGGGTTCCACGCGGTGGGACCGTATCTGCGTGTGACGGCGGATGCCGGCGACTACGACCGGGTTTTCGACGGCTTCCTTGCGGCCGGGTTCCTCATCTCTCCGGAATACCCGGGTCCCACCATCTGTCCCGCTGAGATTTCGCCCGGCGAAGCCGAGCGTCTGAAAGAAACGTGCCGAGAATTACTACTAGAGGGGTTTTGAGGTGCCGCTACAGCAGACGATCGAGATGCTATCTCGCTTTGCTCTAGGCGCGATCGCCACGTTCCTGGCCATTCTGCTCTGGTCACGCACCAGAGACAGTGCCTGGATGCTGATCGTGATCGGCACCATCGCGTACTATGGTGAGGTGGTATTCGACGCGCTGGAGGCGTTCGGCGTCCTCCGCCTTGATATGGTTACCGTCTCCGGTGTTGCGGTATTTCCGGTGGTACTGGCTAATCTCCCCACGCTCTTCTTCATCGCCGCCTTCTTGGTCATGGTCTCCCGTCGCGGATCCGGATAGCTCCATCGTGATGGCGCCAAAGGGACACTCCTGTGCGGCAAGCAGAACGTTGCCAAGCTCAGAATCCGTGACTTCAGAGCGTTGTGGCTGCGCGGTGAACTCATTGACGCGGAAGACGTTAGGAGCGTTATCCTCGCACAGTCCGCATCCAATGCAAAGCGTCTGATCAACCTCTACCGTGAATCGTCGCTGCCCCACGGCTACAACCTACTAATCGAGCGGTCAGGAAGCAACGTTGTCCATCGGGTGGGTGGTTGACAGCCGGTGCATTTTCACTATCTTACTTCAATCAGTTTGATTCGCTCGCAACGGAGGAGTATATGGTCGCCTTGATAGTAGGTCTGTTGTTCATTCTGTTCGCCGTCTACTCGGTTCTTCCCATCAACGCATCATGGACGCTGGAGTGGTGGCCGTACGTCCTGGATTTTCTCAAGGGCGGCGTGCCCATCCTTGCACTGTTTATCGGGCTGATTGCAGTGTTTATTGGAATTGCGGATATCAAAG
>CAYTGY010000483.1:0-2625 GCA_964437265.1 uncultured Spirochaetaceae bacterium
GAGAGACCGCGCGCGGCTGAGAGCACCTTGAAGAGAAACGGCAGCTGGTTGTCAAACCGTTGTGCGACACGCCGTCCCAGCGCCTCAGCCGGTGATTCAGCAATCAGCTCGTCCAGCGAGCGGCCTTCGGGCAGCAGCCGTGAGGGTGCCTTTGGGTGAGAGCCCATCCAGAGCTCGGCCATCGGTTTGTGGTCCGGATTCGCGAACCCGAACAGCTCCGACATTGCGTCCGTGGAGCCCCAGTCGTAGGGCTGGACGATGTTGTCCATCAGGTAGATCACCTGCGTATTCTACTCCGGGTTGGTGACCAATGGTAACTGCGCATTTGCCGCATCACCTCAGGCTGTGCTACGGTAGCCATCACCATGAACACCATCAGCACCTATGCGGGCGACACGGCCCTGCTGAAAGAGGCGCTCTCGCGGGCAGGCATCGCGAGCAGCGGTGCGGACCGGTTTGCCGCACTGATAGGCCGGGCGAACGAACGTGTGGACTCGGACGGTTTCGGCGGCGGCGGTCCGGCGGACCAGACGCCGGCGTGGCTGGTAAGTGCTCCGGGCCGGAGCGAGCTCGGCGGGAACCACACGGATCATAACCTGGGACTCGCACTCGCGTGTTCCATTGATCTTGACACCATCGCGGTCGCCGCCCGCCGCGAAGACCGGCAGGCTCGTCTCTGGTCCCACGGGTTTCCGCCGGTGACCGTGGATCTGGCGGCGCTGGAGCCGGTGTCTGCCGAGCGGGAAACCACCGCGGCGCTGATCCGCGGCGTGGCTGCCGGATTCCGCGGCCGCGGCTACCAGGTTGGCGGCTTTGACGCGGTGGCAGAGTCGCGCGTGCTACCGGGAAGCGGGCTCTCCTCGTCGGCAAGCGTGGAGGTGCTCATCGGGACCGTCCTGAACGCGCTCTACAACGAGTCTCAAGCGCCGCCGACTGAGGTAGCGAAGACTGGGCAGTATGCGGAGAATGAGTTCTTTGGCAAACCGTGCGGGCTGATGGACCAGCTTGCCTCCGCGGTCGGCGGCATTATCGGGATAGACTTCGCGGCGCCGGAGCAACCGGGCGTGCGACGGCTGAGCTACTCGTTTCGGGACAAGCAACTGGCGTTGCTCATTGTGGACACCGGCGGAAGCCACGCAGACCTCACCGGGGAGTATGCGGCGGTGCCCGCGGAGATGCGGGCGGTAGCCGCGGAACTGGGGGCGGAGGTCATGCGGGGTGTTGATGCACACCGGCTTATGGAGCGCTTGCCGGAGATCCGCGGTCGCGTGGGTGACCGAGCCCTCCTGCGCGCTCTGCACTTCCTCAATGAGAATCCGCGTGTGGAGAAGATGCTGGCCGCCCTTGAGCACGATGACCTGGATGCGTACCTGCACCTGGTTGCTGAGTCAGGCCGATCATCGTGGATGCTCCTGCAGAACACCTACCCGCCGCACGCCCCACGGGAGCAGGGAGTGAGCCTTGCACTTGCCCTCACCGAAGCGTTCTTCTCAGAACGCGGACTGGCAAACGGGGTGGGGGCGGCGTGCCGCGTCCACGGAGGCGGCTTTGCCGGCACCATTCAGGTCTATCTGCCGCTTGAGCATGTGACCGCGTATGAGCGAATGATGCGGCACAACGTTGGCCGCGACTGTGTCACCGAACTGGCGGTGCGGGATGCGGGGGCGCTGGCTGTGGCGCCCTGAGGGGTGACCGCCACACCTTGACCGGTCATCCGGTGACCGCTATAACCAAACAGGAACCGAGCGTCGGGACGTTCTTCCGCCCGGCTTACGACACAGGAGCGAATCATGAATAAATCACCACTGCAGCAAGCACGATACCAATACCAACCAAAGGTACCGCAGACGCTGCGGCTCCCCCCTGAGGAGATTGGCGTTGAGATGGGCCAGGAAACGGAAAGTGTGGACAACCAGAGCGAGCTCAAGCAGCTGTTCCCCAATTGCTACGGCCGGCCGGTAGCCCGTTTTGTTCCAGACGATACGGGAAAGAAGACTCCCACCACTCCATTGACCGTCGGCGTCATCCTCTCCGGCGGACAGGCGCCTGGCGGTCACAACGTGATTGCGGGCCTCTTTGACCAGCTCAAGAGTCTACATCCGGACTCAACACTGCTCGGTTTTCTTGGGGGACCGTCGGGTCTGCTGGATGACAAGGCTATTGAGATCACCGCCTCGTTCCTCAACGACTACCGCAACACCGGCGGGTTCGACATGATCGGCTCAGGCAGAACCAAGATTGAGACGGAAGACCAGTTCGCGACCGTGAAGAAGGTAGCCGCACGCCGCGGACTCGACGCGATTGTGGTCATCGGCGGCGACGATTCCAATACCAACGCAGCGCTCCTTGCCGAGTACTTTCTGGCAAACGCCGACGAGCCAAGCGGTGGTTCGGCCGCCAAGCCGGTCCACATCATCGGCGTGCCCAAGACCATAGATGGCGACCTGAAAACCGCCGGCATTGAAGTGTCGTTCGGCTTTGACACGGCAACCAAGACATACGCGGAGCTGATTGGCAATATTGAACGTGATGCAGCGAGCGCCCGGAAGTACTGGCACTTCATCAAGCTCATGGGGCGAAGCGCGAGCCACATCGCGCTCGAGTGCGCGCTGCTCACACAGCCGA
>CAYTGY010000484.1:0-2618 GCA_964437265.1 uncultured Spirochaetaceae bacterium
CCGTTAGGGTTGCGTGATCGCGCGTTGTTTGAGCTGATCTACTCCTGTGGACTGCGGGTGAGCGAGGCGGTTGAGTTGACGCTGGACCGGGTCTTTCTGAAGGAACAGCTGGTCCGGGTTGTGGGCAAAGGCGACAAGGAGCGTTTTGTCCCCATGGGCGAGCACGCCTGCACGTGGCTCTCCCGGTATCTCAAGGAAGCCCGTCCTGAGCTTGCCAAGCGGCCAAGCAATGCCGTGTTCGTGAATCGTAGAGGCGATCAGCTGTCCCGGAAGGGCATGTGGAAACGATTCCGGGAAGCAGCTGCGAGGGCCGGCGTTGAGGCGAAAGTGCACACCCTTCGGCACAGTTTCGCTACCCACCTGCTCTCCGGAGGGGCGGATCTCAGATCGGTCCAGGAGCTGCTGGGGCACGCGGATATATCAACCACGCAGATCTACACCCACGTTGACCGAGAAGATCTCCGGCAGTACCACGCTGCCTATCATCCGAGAAGGTAGGTCACAACGGTGCAGAAAGCGCGATCCATGGTAAAGCACCGACGACGCCGTTGTGGTCTCGTAAGGGTAGGGGGACCCAGATGAAGATGGTGGCCTGTCTCCGACCGCTGGTACTGGTGTTGGGGATCGCAGTCGCAGTGTCGGGATGTGAGCGGCAAGGTTCGATTGTGCGGAACCTGGCGGACCTGGAGCGTGACCAGTATCCGGGCGGAACCGTGCCTGCCGAGCGCATTGAGGAGTTGGAGGCGCTGGTGGAAGAGCGCCGCGAAGAGGTGAGCTCCGCGCTTCAGGCCGCCGCGCGAACTGCCACGGCCCTCAGGCATCTCGCGCTCGAGTACGCCCGAATGCAGTTCTACGGGCCGGCGCTTGATGCCTTTGAGGAGGCCGTGCGGATTGAGCCGCGAAACGCCGGACTGCTCTTCTGGGCAGGAGCGATGAGCGCGCAGCTGGCGAAAGTGCAGGGCGCCGCTTCAGAGCGGGACCGGTATCTGCAGATGGCCCAACGGTACTACTCCCGGAGCGTGGAGATAGAGCCACGCCATACAGAGAGCCTGTACGGGCTCGGCGTGCTGTATCACTTTGAGATGGGTCGTCACGTGGCGGCGCTGGAGATTACTCAGCAGCTGGTGGAGGTGGAGCCAAAGCACATCCAGGGGCTGTTTCTGTTGGCGCGGATCCAAACCACGTTGGGTGACATTGATGACGCAGTGGCCACTTATGAGCAAATCCTGGAGAACGCATCGGATCAGGAGAGCAAAGAGCAGGCGCGGCGCAACGTAGCGCTGCTGACCGGGGGAGAGTCGTGAACGAGAGCGACGTCATCCGAATAGCCATATCAGGATGTGACTTTCTCAACGCTCGGGAGAAGCTTGAGCTGGATGAGCTGGTGAGCTCTTCCCAGTTCTTTCGTTCACTGTCAATTGGTAGGCTCTGTCAGGTTACCGGTAGACGGCTCCGGTCGCTGACCTGGGATCCCGTGGCCGCCCTCGAGGACGCAGAACGCAAGCTGGCGTTCTGCCGATCTCGCAATGTCAAGCTGGTATCATACTGGGACGACGCGTATCCGCCGGCGCTTCGTGAGATCTACGACCCGCCGTTTCTGCTCTTTCTACGTGGACGGCTGCCTGCAACCGAGCTGCCGAGCGTAGCGATCGTTGGTACGCGAGGTCCAACCGGTTCTGCACTGCGAGCCGCTGAGGCGCTCTCCGCGGAGCTTGCGGCATCAGGTATTCCGGTAATCTCCGGATTGGCGCGGGGCATAGATAGCGCCGCGCATCGGGGCGTGCTCCGTGCCGGAGGCGTGACCGGAGCCGTCCTTGCGTGCGGGATTGATCAAGTCTGCCCTTCCTCGCACCGGCCGTTGGCGGCGGAGTTGCTGGCGTCCGGCGGTTTTCTAGTCAGCGAGTACCCACCGGGAACTCAGCCGGATAAGTACCGCTTTCCGGCTCGCAACCGAATCATCAGCGGGATGGCTCGAGGAGTGGTGGTAGTCCAGGCGCCGGCGCGAAGCGGTGCGCTGATCACCGCAGATTACGCACTGGATCACGGGAGAGACCTCTACGTGCACGCGGAGGGCGTGATTGGAGAACGGGGAGAGGGGTCCGCCGCCCTGGCGCAGGACGGCGCCATGGTCATCCGTAGCGCGTGGGAGATTAGGGAGGATTGGGGTCTTTCCGTGGAGCATGGGATGGATGTGCGAGAGGGCAATAGCCCGTTCGCGGAGCGGCCGTTCGGCGGAGCCCCGGTTCGTGGTGGGGCGGAGATGGGCTTCCTGCTGGCAGAGCGGCTGCGAAGCGAGTTAGTGGCACGCGCGCGAGCCGATGGCGCAGCAGATCCACTGCGCGGAGAAGGAGACGCCGATGAGTGAGCAGGGCGTGATGCCGGTTGACAACTACCTTGACTACCTCCGCAGCGTGCGCGGGCTATCCGCGGCTACCGTGCGTGCCTACCGGAGCGACCTTGAGGCGTTCTGCTCATGGCTCACATCCGGCGAGGTAGGACCGCTTGAGGCCGGCCCGGCGGAGATTCGCCGGTATGTGGCGCACCTCTCGCGCCGCGGTGTTGCTACGAGCAGTGTGAATCGCATTCTCTCCGCACTGAAGGGTTTCTACCGGTTTCTG
>CAYTGY010000485.1:0-2069 GCA_964437265.1 uncultured Spirochaetaceae bacterium
GCCGCGAGTCCTCGCCCGGCGTCTCCTGTCCCTGGTACTTTCCGGTAAGCAGCCCCGCCGCCAAAGGGCTCCAGCAGATCATGCCCATTCCCTGGTCGTCGCACGCCGGGAGGATCTCCCGCTCAACGTCCCTGCGAATGAGGTTGTAGAGGTGTTGCGCGCTGATGAACCGCTCAGCGTTCATCTGTGCGGCCGCTGCATTTGCCTTCACCATCTGATAGGCGTAGAGATTGCTGCACCCGATGTAGCGGACCTTGCCCGCGCGGACCAGGTCGTCCAGGGTTCGCATCGTTTCCTCAATCGGGGTGTACGGATCCGGACCATGGATCTGATAGAGGTCGATGTAGTCGGTGCCCATCCGCTTCAGGCTGGCCTCACATGCTTCGGTCAGGTGTTTTCGCGAAAGCCCGCGCGCGTTAGGTCCATCTCCGGTGGGGAACCAGGCCTTGGTGGCGATCACCAGATCATCTCGCGGAATCCCGGTGATGGCGTTTCCCAGCATCTCCTCTGAGACGCCGGCGTTGTACAGGTCCGCGGTGTCCAAGAACGTGCCGCCGGCGGCAACAAACGCGTTCACAATAGCGGATGCCGTTGACTGATCGCAGCCCCATTCCTTGTTGCCAAAGGTCATGGTTCCCAGGCAGACCCGAGAGACCAGTAATCCTGATGCGCCAAGGTATCTGCCCTTCATGGATGCCTCCCCCAGCCGTCACCTTACCACGGTCTGACCCCTCCCGTCTTCACGAGCCGTTCTTGTGCAGGTAGTATAGGGTCCACATGCCCAAAGACGGACCTATTGTACGCGAGCGCCCGGTGCGCCGCCCCGGTGGCAGGCGGCAGGCGGTCATGATAGTCGGTGTTGTTCTCATTCTTGCCGCGATGTTGGGTGCGGCGTATCTGATTTTCGCGCCTGAGCAGCAGAGTTTTGAGCTGGTCTCATACTCGTATGCACGGGTTGCGCGCGGCACCATAGAAGAGACCATCCAGCTGTCGGGCTCCTTGTCCATTGACCGGAGCGAGAACGTCTTGTCTCCGCAACCGGGTATTGTGGCTTCCGTGTACGTGAGTGCCGGCGATGATGTTGGTGCCGGGCAGGTGGTGGCGGAGATCAGCCCGCAGGAGCTGGAGGAGACGCTCGCAGAGCGTCGGCGTTCGCTTGAGAAGCTGGAGCTGGACCACGCCAAACGCTTAGCGGAGCGAGAGCTCGATCTGGACCGGTTTGCCGCGAACCGGGAGGAGTTGCAGGAGAAACTCGTTGCGTCGCAGGAACAGTTGGCGGATGCGGTTGCACTGCGGGAGAACGGCGCTGCATCGGTCAAGGATCTGGAAGATGCCCAAACAGCGGTGCGAGCCGCCGAACGCGCACTGGATGAGCACCGGCGGCAGGTCAGCTCCGCGGAAATAACCGCGGAGTACGCGCAAGAGGTCTACCGTATGGATCTGGCGGCGCTCGAGGACGGCATCGATGAGCTCGAGGAGCAGATAGAGGCGTGCGTCATCCGGTCTACTATCGACGGGAAGGTCATGGACACCTACGTTGCCGGCGGCGATCTGGTGAGTCAATACGGGAAGATCATCCGCGTGGCGGATCTCTCGCGTCCGGTGGTGGTTGTGGATGTTCCACAGAACAAGATGGACCGTATTGCGCTCGAGCAACCGGTAACGCTGACCGTAGGCGTTGAAGTGCTCCCGGGCCGTATTCGACAGGTGGCCATGGAGGCGCAGGAGTCAGGCGATTATGAGGCAACCGTGACGGTGGAAGTTGCGTTTGATCGCCCACCGACGCGGGTGGTCCCGGGGAGTACCGTAGGGACTGAGATCACCCTGGGAGAGATCTCGGGTGCGGTGTATCTTCCACGCGGACCCTATCTCTCTACCGGGAATCAGCTCTACCTGTTCCGAATTGACGGTGAGAACGCCTACAAGACGGAGGTTGTCTTTGGCGTCGTCACCGCGGACAGAGTACAGCTGAGGTCAGGCGTCCAGGAGGGCGATCTCATTGTGGTCTCCGGGTATCAGGATTTCTTGAACTATGACGTGGTTACGCTTTCACCGGCCGGCGGTCGGTT
>CAYTGY010000485.1:2079-2617 GCA_964437265.1 uncultured Spirochaetaceae bacterium
ACTGAGTGGCATCACCAAGACGTATGTTCTGGGTGGACGAACGCTGTACGCCGTGCAGGACGTGACCGCGGAGATCTCCCGCGGCGAGTTTGTGACCATCATGGGACCCTCCGGCTCCGGAAAGTCGACGCTGTTGGCAATTCTGGGGATCCTTGACCGTGCGAGTGAGGGGACGTACACACTCGAGGGCTACGAGGTCAATACGCTCTCCGACCGTGAGCGATCGCGGATCAGAAACGAGCACTTTGGATTTGTCTTCCAGAGTTTCAACCTCTTTCCGGAGTTCACGGCGTTGGACAATGTCATCATGCCGTTGATGTACGCCCGCTCTCCGGCTCGCGAACGGCGTGAGCGCGCGCAGGAGCTGCTCGAACGGTTTGGTCTCAGCGACCGCATGTATCACTACCCCACCATGCTCTCCGGAGGCGAGCAGCAGCGCGTGGCGATTGCCCGGGCGCTCGCGCTTGGGCCCACTGTCCTTTTGTTCGACGAGCCGACCTCGGCGCTCGATCCGGAATCGACCGGCGAGGTGCTGCGG
>CAYTGY010000486.1:0-2194 GCA_964437265.1 uncultured Spirochaetaceae bacterium
CTCCATCTTGGCGAGCACCTGATCTACGGCTATCGACTTGAACCGGACCTCGTCCTCAGCCCGAATGGCCGCATCTACCGGGATGAGATAGTTGCCCCCATCTACCTCAATGCCGTGCCCGGCATAGTAGAACAAACCCAGCCCTCCGTTGGAACGAAGCTGTACACCAAACTCGTAGATCGCTTCATCCATCGCCGGTTGGGATGCGTCAAAGAGAACGGCCACCTCAAAGCCCAGGCTCCGCAAGGTGTTCGCCATGTCGGTCGCATCGTTCACCGGATTCGCAAGCGCCGGGATGGACCCGTTGTTCTCCGAAGAGATCTTCGGACCGATCCCACCGTGGTGACGAAGGCTATCTCACCTTCACCCAACCACCAGCCGTCTACCGCAAACGCTGGAGCATCTCGCCGCAGAGCAGGTACTTGTACCCCGACGTATCGTGGTTGGGGAACTGGAAGACACACAGCCGCTTGCGGTAGTAGAACTCGAGCTGGTCCTGATAGACCACGTTGAGCGCGCGGATCTCCTCGAGCGGAAAAAAGAGCTCGCTTCCGGTGGAGAACCGGAAGCGCAGGCCGTCGGAGTGCAGCGCAAGACCTCCCGTGCCCACCGGGTTGAGGCTGGCCATCCGGTACCCGGTTGAATGCAGCACCGGCTCATCCACGAAGAACGGCTCCGTCCCCGGTTGCCGTGCGAACCCGCCGATGTGCGCGGTGAGATACGCTCGCTGTGCACGCTCCCATTCGCCTATTGTCCGGAAGACCGGTTTGGGCGGGTGATCAACCGAGCGGTCGCGTTGAAACCAGCCGTATGCGGAGAATCGCACCGAATATCCGCATGAACGACACGTGAACCGACGGCCGTCTCCACGCATCTGGTTCAGGCTGTCACAGGCCGGGCACCAGAAGAGCACCAGCTGCAATGTCTCCGCCGCGCGTGGATTGGTGAACGGAACCCGGATGCGTTCCTGATACTCATTCTCATCATGACGCATGGTGAGCTCGATCTGGTGCCGAATCTCCTCCACCGACAGCCGCTTCACCTCCTCCGCGGTGAGCGCAAGGCGGTACTCCACCGCCACCTTGCCGCGCCGCGAGGCGAATGCGTACCGTGGGAGCGAGAGAAACGCCCCCTTGAGCACGGGCACAATCACCGGGACTTTGGCCATCTTCACCAGCTTGGCGGTTGACGGGATGATTGGCAGCGTTGCCCCGTCCCAGGTCCGCTGACCCTCTGCAAAGACCCCCACCACCTTGCCTTCTTTCAGCAGACGCATCACGGTTCGGAGCGTGGCCAGGTCATCCATGAGCTTGGATTTCGCTATCGCGCCAACCTTCCTGAGCCACCAGGAGAAGAACGAGTTGCGGAAGTTTGCGTCAGACGTCACGAAGTGGATAGGCTGACGGATGAAGTAGCTCACCAGTATCGGATCCCACGTCATCACGTGGTTTGGCACCACAAGGAAGGGAGGCCTGATTCGCTTGAGCAGCCCAAGGTTCTCGCCCTCCAGCCGGTAGTACCAGGCGAACGGCGGGCGAAGCAGGATTCGCAGCAAATCATGGAACCAGCGGAAGGTCCGCGTCTCTCGTGGTCGTTTTCGCGCCATAGGTATGCGGATCATGATACGCCTGGAGACATGATCTGCCAACCCGGAATCACGTCACACACGAAGCGCTTCACTAATGACCGACTAACAAACACCATGTACACTCGTGAGTCATCAGATGAGCAAAGGAGCACAATGCCTCTCAAGCGCCACAGACTGACCAATGAGATTGCCACGGCCATCCAGGAACAGATAGCCGAGCTTGGTCTCCGGACGGGAGATCGTACGCCCTCGCACGCCATGCTCGCTGAGCAGTTGGGGATCTCCGTACCATCGCTGCGGGAGGGTCTGCAGACGCTCGCGGCAATGGGCGTGGTCCAGCTGGAACACGGTCGCGGCACCATTGTGCGCAGACCCTCTCTATCTGCCTTCGTGGCAGGGATTCACCCCGTTCTACTGAGGCGGAGCTACAGCACCACGGAGTGCGTGACTACACTCGCTGCGCTCCTGGACCGCGCGGTGCCCGATCTCATCAACGTGCAGCGGCGAGACCGGCCCCTGCCTCCCGCTATTGGGAAACTGGAAACCGCCAAGGATGCCGCGTCCGCAGCCGATGCCCTGCAACGCTTTTACGCAGACCTGGTGTAC
>CAYTGY010000486.1:2204-2616 GCA_964437265.1 uncultured Spirochaetaceae bacterium
ATCACGCTACGCTTGATGATGGCGGTGCCGGTGACCACCGAGTCGCTGATCAAGGGCTCCGCGGGTCTTGTGGACGTGCTGACACAGTTCGTGAATGCGGTTGAGCGCGGCGACACGGCAGAGGCCCGGCGGCTGGTCGGCGAACAGGAACGCTTGTTGGGAGGTCTCCTGCCCAGCGACCGCCGGCTGGTGTGCGCAACCGGCTCGATCGGTGGGACATTCTACACCGCGGGCCTTGAACTGGCCCAGGCACTTCAGGCGGGAAGCACTTGCCTGATGCGACCGGTTCCGTCAGCCGGCGGATTGGACAACATTGCACGTCTCACCAAGAATTGTGCGGACATTGTCTTCACGCAGGCTCATGTGGCAGAGGCGGCGTACCATGGCCTTCCGCCGTTCGGCAAACCGCATC
>CAYTGY010000487.1:0-2611 GCA_964437265.1 uncultured Spirochaetaceae bacterium
CCCGCTGCTCGGGGAAGAGGCTCAGATACTCGCTCGGAGTAATGGTGCGAATGGTCGGGTGATCGGCCAGTGCCGCGTAGAGACCGGAGAGGAACTCGATCCCGTCATTCGGGTAGTGTTCCCACGCGTTTTCGCCGTCGAGAATAACGCTGACCAAATGCGGCCCTTCCGCGCCCTGTTCATTTAGCCGCGCCTTGATCCGCTCGATTCTTCCAATGAAGTCCGCGACGGCGACCTGCGGGGGCGTGCCCGAGTACTCAAACCCAATGAGGTCGGAGATACGCAGGTCCCGAAACACAATCGACACGCGTTGCCCGTCCTTGTCGGTGACGTAGTACGGGCGGTAGAGCGCGTCCGACTCGCGAACGGTGTCGTGCGCATCGCGCGTGAAGCCGTCCATGCCAAGGCTTTTGGCAAGCACGTGTTCTCCAGAGGCCATCCAGGCAAAGCCGGCGTTGGCGATGATGCGAACCACCTCCTGCGCCACCGAGCCCTCCGCCGGCCACAGTCCGCGCGGCGGTCTGCCGAACGTTGCCGCATACTGTTCGGCCGCCTTCTCCAGGTGAACGATGGCGTCGTTTGGATAGGAGAAACGGGGCGGGACCTCAGCGGTCGGGTCATTCGCCTCAACCAGGTCCGAGTTGTAGATCAGCGGAAGGATAGGGTGGGCATAGGGAGTTGTGGTCACCTCGATCTGACCCCTGTCTTGAAGCTCACGGTGTATTGCGACCACCTCGCCCATGATGCGTAGCGCCTCATCGAACACAATGCGTTTCTGTTCTTCCGTGAAGCCGCGGCCTTGTTGCACCAGTGCAGAGAGCGGCTGCTGGGTCAGAAAGCTCGGGTCGAACCATGCAAGGTTGAACCAGATCTGCAGATCGCGAAAATCCTGCTCGGTGTACTTTTCCAGTGCCGCGTCAATGCTGCCGGCGGAGCCATCCCCGCGCTTCGTGAGAAGCTCGTGGTAGCGGGGGAAGCGGCCGATGATGTTGTCCCAGTTGGCGTCGAAAAAGCGAGTGAGGATGAAACGTTTGTCCTCCTCCGTCAACTCCGAAGCAGGCTTCTCTGCGAGAACCCAGTACAGATCCTTTGCGCCGTCCAGGTACCGATCGATCTGCTTCAAGAGGACCGGCGTCAGATTGAAGGTGGCACGAACGTCCGGGTACTCCGCAACCAGAGCCGCCATGTCGTAGTAGCTCTTTTGGCTATGCATGCGGACCCATGGACGAGTGATGATACCGGTCTCCGGATCCGGGTAGTACTGTGGCTGGTGTTGATGCCAGACGAGGTTGAGATAGATAACGCCCGCTTCGGCCTGCCGCGGCGGCACCGTGGTAGTGCACGCGGTGAGTAGGGCAAGAAGCGGAAGCGCCGCAAGGACAGCTGCGGAGCGTATGGCAGAGTGCTTCATAGAACCTCCTTGGTTCCGTCCCGTGTGTTGCGGCGCTCCAGGCCGCCACGGTCCGGTCATCCCTTGACTGAGCCGAGCGTCAGGCCGGAGATGAGCCACTTGCTTGACAAGAGGAACAGAGCCATGACCGGAATGGATATCATCACCGATGCGGCGCTGAACTCGTCCCATTGCGTCTGAAACTGGATAATCATTCGGTTCAGCCCCAATGGCCAAGTAGCCAGATCCGGATTCTGGAGCATAATCCGAGCGAGCACGAACTCGTTCCAGGCCTGGGTGAAGTTGAAGAGAAAGGCAATGGCAAGCGCCGGGGCGGCAAGCGGCAGAATGATCCGGTAGAACGCGCCCAGACGGCTGGAGCCGTCTATCATAGCCGCCTGCTCGAGTTCGAACGGGATCGTGTCGTAATACCCTTTCAGGATCCAGATGCTGAAGGGGACGGAGCTGACCGAGTACGCGATGGCGATACCGCGCCAGGTGTTGATGAGCCCCAGCCGTACCGCAAGGATGTAGAGTGGGACCATCAGCATGGCCCCGGGGATCATTTGCGTTGCGAGTAACGCTATCATTCCAACCGTTTTTCCCGGGAAGCTCCAGCGGCTGAACGCGTAGGCGCTGGTGGATGCGATGGTGACGCCAATGGTGGCCGTGGCTATGGTGATTGCCAGTGAGTTCCAGATCCAGAGAACGAAGTCGGTGTCCCTGAACACGTTGACATACGTTTCGAAGGTTGCCCCCTCCGGAATGATTGAGAGATCAGTGGAGAGGATCCGGTTGCCGGGACGAATGGAGATGGTGAACACCCGAAGAACCGGATAGACCGCCATGAAGCACGCGATGATCAGTAAGAGATGGATCAGCATGCGCTTTGCCGGACTGTCTCCGCGCGAGCGGACGAAGAATCGGCGCACGCGATAGCGGAAGTCCTGTCCCTGGTGGGCGGGGGGGTGGTTTGCGTGGATCTGTACGGTACTCATGGCTACTCTCCCACCGTGGTCGCGATTCGGCCGCCGATTGTCGCACGCGGGTTGAACCCGGTCAGCTTCATGTAGGCTATAGAGAAGCCGAGCAACAACAGGAAGATGACTACGGCGAACATACTCGCGAACCCGTATCTGTTGTACTCAAACGCCGCCCGGAAGAGCGCCGTGACCAGGATGTCGCTGGGGTCGTCGCGGGCGGTCTGCCAGGTGCGGACGG
>CAYTGY010000488.1:0-2609 GCA_964437265.1 uncultured Spirochaetaceae bacterium
TCTCCTTTCCTTGCAGTCTCAACTACAGTACTTCGGTCATTTCCCTTCTTTCCTTACTCAATATTCCGGGCTTCAACATCTGGGTCAGCATTGGAGATATTGTACTAGACATCACCGCTGATCAGTTCGAGGAATCCTCCAATGCAGTGCATGTCGGGTGTCGTCTTGCCATCCCAAGGTTCCGTCCAGACGGGCGTGGGAACATCCGAGAGGTGTTTCGCTACCGACCAAATGACATGAATCTAGCCACTTCGAAGGTCGTAGCGACAAGTGCACGGCTCGAACAATAGTGGCGCCACTCGATCGGCCGCTCGAACGGAACGGCATCCGCTGGATGCCGGCTGAGCAGTTCCTCGCCAACCGGGGAGACCTGGTGGGTGTGTTCGGTGCGGCGAGTTAGCGCGAGCCGTGTGGCTCAGGGTGACAAATCCTCAATACACTGCGCAATTGTCCCGGCACGAACCCTCTTCTGTCAGCTGCCTGACGCTACCGGCCGCCACGTGCTGATCACGCGGCAAAGCCCGAGGACGTGTGATCATGTCGCCGTCGCCGGTTGAGAGAGAGCCACGCCCCGTTCACTCGCCCATCCAGCGAAGATCGGACGGACCGATTACCGACGACGAAGCGCGCGCGGTATCGGTGGCGTCCGGTCCAAGGTAGCTGTATTCGACGGCAAGTTCCGGCGAAAGTGTCTTCACCCGGTTGTAGTTGGCAAGCGAACTCGTGTAGTCGCCCATGCGACGATAGGCGAGCGACAGCGAGAGGTATGCACCCGCCTGCTGTGCGTCCAGGGAAACCGCCTGCTCGAACTGCTCGATCGCAGACTCGTATTCGCCGTCGAGCAGATGCAGGTTCCCCATGTTCAGCACCGCCGCTACATACCCCGGGTCCAGCTCCACGGCAGCCTGAAACATCTCCATCGCCTCTTCAGACTGCCCGTAGCGAGCGTAGAGCACGCCAAGTCCGTTGTAGATCTGGAACGGACGTCTACTGCTCTGAAGCCGAGCCTCCAGGGCAGCCACCCGCGGCGCCAGCTGGAAGCCCACGAGGTTCGCCGCCTCACGCTCGAACGCTGAAGCGATCTCATCTTCGGACGGAAAGCGAATCTCCGTGTCCTCGAAGAACGCGACCGCCTCATAGGTGGTCCACGCTTCCTGGACCGGATAGAACCCGGCGGTTTCCTCACCGGCGGCGCTGCGCCACTGCGATGCCCCGGTCTCCCAGGCGCGCAGGAATCCGTCGCCCAGTTGGGTGATCTCAACCGGTACCCAGGTGCCGTCTTCGCGGAAGATCAGACTCTCAGGATTGACCAGCAACCGTCGCGCTTCCGCTTCGGACAGGCCCATGTCGAATGCCATGAAGATATGCCCGGGTATGGTCACGAACGCCGTGGGCACACCAACCGATTCCAGAAGCGCGGTGGTGAGCACGGTGATGTCGTCACAGTCGCCGGCCCGGTAGTCGAGTGTCTGTCGCGGGTACTGCAGGTAGTCGACGACGGCTTGCGTCTCAGAAAGATCCGCGTAGGCCGATGATGGGTCGACGTTGTAGGTCAGGCCATCAACTTCCAGTGCGGTGAACAGCGCCATCGCTCGGTAGAGGTTGCCGTTGATCGCGCTCGACAGATCCACCAGGCTCATGACGTTCTTGGCGAAGCGCATCACCACCGGATCCTTGGCGGTGACGAACGCCGCGGCGCGCCGGTCGTCCTCCCAGACCAGCGCGTTGCGGTCCAGCACGGTCAGCGTAAACGTCTCCTCATGCTCGCGGTCCTGATCCTGCGCAACGTAGCGCAGGGAGACGCGGCCTCCCACGCTGCTCTGCTCGTAGATATCCAGGATGGCGGTGTTGAACAGTCCATAGAGCGGGACTTCCACCGTCTCGTCTGCTGCAAGCGAGTCGAGCCGGACGCACTCCTTGGGCGAGTCCATATACGTGTTCATGAAGAACCGGACCTGGACGTCCTCCACGGGAAACGGATTGGGATTGGTTACCGAGACCGTGCCGAACGGGTGCTCGTCGTAGTACTTGGAGAGTGTGGGAAACAACGGCTCGGCCTGAAAGTCAGAAAGTCGCAGCAGCCGAATCGGCGTTTCCTCCTCCGGCACCACAACCGGCGCGGGTTGCGGCGGCGCAAGGCGCCGACCGGCATGCAGCGCTACCGAGAGTGCAGCACCGATCTCGTCCACGAAGCCAAGGTAGTTCCGATACACGCCCTCTATCCCGACGCTCAACCGTTTGGCTGATCCGAGCACCACGGTAACACCGCCGGAGCCGAAGACATACGGGTTGGAACCTGCTTGATCGGGCTCTGCATTCAGAAACGAGTAGTACCCACCACCACCGGCGCCAAGCGAGACCATCAGCCACGGCGCAAGGAAGGGTGTGAGGCGAATGCCGGCTCCAGCTCTAATGGTAGACAAGGTGTCCGCTGCCGCCCCTTGCAGAAGGTTCATCGAATACCCGGTCTCCGCCCCAATGCTCATCACCGGGAAAAACGGCGTGGCAAACGAAAGCTGCAGATTCGCTCCCAACGACGGCCCAAAGTAGTCAATGTCCTCCAACAACGGAAACGCCACCGCAGGAACCGCATCCACCCGCACCGCGGC
>CAYTGY010000489.1:0-2604 GCA_964437265.1 uncultured Spirochaetaceae bacterium
GACCAGTCGCCGTTGACGATCATGGCGGCCTTCCCCTCCTTGAAAAGGGTGTCCATGGTGCCGTAGTCAGACTCAGTGGGTACAATTCCGTAGGTGAACTCGAGGTCGTAGAGGAACTGCAGGGTGTTTACCATCGCTTGAGTGTCCAGGGTTGGGGTAACTCCATCCGCGGCGAAGACGCGGCCCTCAAAGCCGCCGAGCCACGGTACCAGCCAGAACGGCTCTGTCGCATTGTAGACTAGGCCGTACTGGTCGCCTACGGTGAGCTCCTGGCCCAACTCAATCAACTCGTCGGTAGTCTCCGGCGGCTCCGGAACCAGCGACGTATTGTACAGCAGCATCAAGTGATTTCCGCTGGTGATGGGCACGCCCCATGCACTTCCATCCAGAATGACCGACTCCACAAACTCGTCCTCCGGATACAGGCCGTCCACCGGCTGGATGAGACCGGCGGCGGTGAATGGGCCCGCGTGGTCGTTGACCGTCCAGAGCAACTCCGGGGCCTCGCCGGCAAGGCTTGCTGTTTGGAAGTCCTCACGAAGATCTTCGGTACCCTTCTGAACCACGTCGATGGTCACATCCGGGTTCTCCGCCATATATGCGGCCGCCAGATCCTGGACGAACTGGAATCCGCCGTCGGACTCGCCCTCCTGCGTCCACAGCGTGAACGATACCGGCCCGGTCTCTTCCGGCTCCGCTTCCGCGCCGGCGCTTGCGAAAGCACTGGTGCTGATCAGCAGCACTGCAACGACTAGTAGGAGTTTTTTCATCTCCGCCTCCTTAGATGGGGTGCTAAACCTCGCCGCCACACCGGCGGCAAAACCGGTTTACTAAACCGGTTTGTGAGTAAACAGTTTTGCCCCAAACTCGGCAGTTGTCAAGGAAAATCGACATGAGGTGTATGTTCTCGTAGAGACGCGGCTTGAGGGCCGCGTTAGGGGCCGTTAGCGCCCGCGACGGTTCCTGTCGGCATCCAGCTTTCGCTGGCTGACGCCGTAGCGCTCGTGATTCTCCACGTTTCCCAGCGGCTCCACGTGCACGACAACATCGTAGACGTTGTCTATCGACGCCTCGATTGCCTGTTCAATCTCGCGTCCAATCGCGTGTGCCTGGGTGACGGTGAGTGAGCCGTCCACTTCCACGTCCAGATCAACCACCAGATTGAGTCCGATGCGGCGAATCCGTGCTCGGTGGGGGTGGTTGGCACCGGGGACCGAGGTGACCGCATCAAAGAGCTTCTGGTAGGTCTCAGGCTCATCGTAGCCTTCCATAAGCTCGCTGTTGCCTTCAAGGAAGATGCGGAACGCAACATACATGATCCAGAAGCTGATGAGCGAGGCGGTTACCAGGTCCAGAACCGGGAGGTGGAGCAGATAGGTGAACGCCAGTCCGGCAAGTACTGCGACGCTTATGGCGATGTCTGCGCGCATGTTCTTGGCATCGGCGATCAGCATGCTGCTGCCGGTGCGCTTGCCTACGCTGAACTTGTGTAGCGCAAGCCCGACCTTGCCGCCGATGGACGCGATGGTGACCCAGAGCGCAAGTGTATTGGGGATGGGGTGAGGCTCGTTGGCGATGATCCTGCCGACGGTGGAGATGGCCAGCTGCGCGCCCGCAAAGAAGATCACGAAGGAGAGTGCCCGGGTTGCAATGGTCTCCGCGCGGCTATGGCCGTACGGGTGATCAAGGTCCGGCGGACGAGCGGTGATCCGTGCCGCAACCAGGCTGATGGCCGATGTCACAACATCCATGGCGCTGTCTATGCCGTCGCTCAGGACCGCGGTGCTGGCGGAGAGCACCCCGACAACGAGCTTGGCGACGGCCAAGAGGCCGTTGCCGACAATCCCGATCCAAGACGCGACAATAATCGACTGGACGCGTCCGGCGTCGGCACTCTCTACCCGGTCCATTCGGTTCCCTCTATTGCCACGCGGCGAGCCATTGTGTCACAACGGCGAGATCCGCGTGCGCTACTCAGCCAGTGCTGTCCCAACCTCGTCGGCGAATACCGTGTCCGTTAGCTCATCCAGCTCGGCTCGAAGCGTCTCTTGCTCATCACTATCGCGCTCGTGGGCAAGTTTGAACAGGAGCACGGCGGAGCGGACGTCTCGCTGGTCCTGGGTGAGGTCGCGCGGGCGCATGAAGATCTCCGGATAGCCGCGGCCGTTCTGCTCATCCCAGGTTGTCACCTTGACAAATCCGTTGTGAACGTACTCCGCGGAAACCACGACGATGGTTCCGCGCGGCATGCGGAACTGGGATGGCGAGCCCAGTGTGGGACCGTCGTACAGCGGGGCATCAGGTGTGACAACCGCCGCAAGCGTCCCTTCGGGGACCAGGTAGCTCACGCTGACGAATACGTGGGTACCGTCCTCTCGGGTCACCTGGGCCAGTTCCACCGCCCGGTTCTCCGCCCACCCAGAGCGGATCTCCCCCGCGTAGGTGACCACCTCTCCAATCACCAAACCGGTAGGGTTGCGGGAGAAGATCACCGTGTCTTCTCGCTCCTCGGCGATGCTGTATGCTCGCAGTCCGTTCACCGCGTTAGGTGCGGGGGTGGGTTCGCTCATGTACAGGTTGGGTCGATACCGCTCTACAAGTCGC
>CAYTGY010000490.1:0-2600 GCA_964437265.1 uncultured Spirochaetaceae bacterium
CAGGCTATGGCGGAAGAGATGGGGTATGACGATTGGCAAGGCATGCTCTTCAACGAAACGCAGGTCTTCCCTCAGCAGGAAAACGTTGAGATGCCGGTACTCACCCCGTGGATGCTGGAATCTCGAGACACGCAGCGGGTGACCTTTGTCCGCAACCCGTATTACTTCGCGGTGGATACCGAGGGCAATCAGCTTCCGTACGTAGACCGCGTTGAGGCAAAGATCGTTACCGATAATGAGGTCCTTGTGCTCGACGCGATCCAGGGCAACCTGGACTACGCCGGCATGTTCCTCAATACAAACGATTTTCCGCTCTACCTGGAAAACGCAGAGCAGAGCGACTACCGTGTCCTTCGATGGGAAAGCGGTAATGCAACAATGAACGTCTTCGGGTTCAACCTCAACCATCAGGATCCAGTGCTTCGTGAGATCTTCAACGACGTGCGGTTCCGCAGGGCGATGTCGCTGGCGATCGATCGTGACGAGATGAACGAGTTCCTGTTTGCCGGCACCGGTACGCCGGCGCAACTCACCGTCGATCATCGTGCGAGCTTCTTCGAGGACGAATGGGCACAGGCCTACGCCGACTACGATCCGGATGCGGCGAATGAGCTCCTTGACGACATGGGGCTGACCAAAAACTCCGCCGGATGGCGCGTACGCCCGGACGGCGAAGAGCTGGTGATCAATATGCCGGTCACGGAAGCCAGTGCCGCTGCTGATGAGTTGGTCAAAGACTACTGGGAGGCAGTCGGTGTCCAGGTACAGCTTGACACCGTATCCGCGCAGCTCTACCACCAGCGCATGAACGCTAACGAGCTTGATGTCGTCGGTGGTGAAGGAAACCGCCTCATGGAGATGCGGGCCTACAATATCCAGAACACTCCGTTCAGCCTGGCCGGTGACATCGGCTTCGCGGTTGAGTGGAACCGGTGGTTCGGCTACGAGGATTGGGTCGCTGCAGGTCGCCAGGGCGATGAGCCGCCGCGCGGAATGGAGCCCCCGCAGTACGTAAAGGACTACATGGATCTGGTTAGCCGCTGGCAGGGCGCCGGCACCGATGCCGAGTATCGGCGACTGGCAAAGCAGGTGTTCGACTTCCATGCAGATAATCTCTGGCTGATTGGCACCGTCGCACGTCCACTTTGGCCGATCATCGTGAAGAACCGGGTGCGCAATGTTCCCAGTGAGCAGTTGCCCTTCTCCGATGACACCTCGTGGTGGCTGGTAGCCAAGCCAATCCAGTGGTATATCTCAGAGTAGACGCGAAGCATTTGCTACGACACGTATCCGTCCGGCCCGCTTACGCGGGCCGGACTCGTCTGTAAACCTAAAGACACGGACGGTCAGTCACTATGGGTAGATATCTTATCCGACGCCTGGTCTACATGATCTTTGTCGTGTGGGCGTCATCGGTCATCATCTTTTTTGTTATTCAACTTCCACCGGGAGACTACCTGACGTCGTACATCATCTCCCAGGAACGGCAGGGGCGCCCGATCTCCGAAGACGAGGTAGATTCGCTCCGGCAATTCTACGGACTCGATCGCACACCGGTTGTCCAGTACGCGTTGTGGGTCACGGGCTTCTTCACGGGGGACCTTGGCAAAGCGCTCTCCTACAACAATCAACCGGTGGCGGATCTCATCTGGGATCGGGTGGCGTTAACCGCCTTGATATCGTTGGGGTCAATACTCTTCACCTGGGTATTGGCCTTCCCGGTGGGAGTGTACTCCGCGCTACGCCAGTATTCGGTGGGCGACTATACCTTCAGTTTTCTCAGCTTTCTAGGACTATCCATTCCAAACTTCATGCTCGCCCTGGTGCTCATGTACGTGAGCTTCAAGTACTTCGGGACGAATGTGGGAGGGCTGTTTTCGCCCGAGTTTGTTGATGCACCGTGGAGCTTTGCAAAGCTCGCTGACCTCCTGGGTCATCTGTGGATCCCGCTCGTGGTGCTCGGTACTGCAGGGACCGCCGGGTTGGTTCGGACACTGCGAGCCAACCTCCTCGACGAAAAGGAGAAGCTGTATGTAAAGACGGCAATCGCCAAGGGCCTGACCCGTCGGCGCGCCATCTGGAAGTACGCGGTTCGCATTGCGCTCAACCCGTTCTTCTCGAGCATCGGCTCTATCCTTCCTGCGCTCATCAGCGGCGCGACAATCACCTCGGTGGTCCTGAATCTACCTACCACCGGACCTATGTTGCTCAATGCACTGCTCTCGCAGGACATGTACTTCGCCGGGTCTTTCCTGATGCTGCTGACCATCTTGTCTCTTGTGGGGATCCTGATATCCGACATCATCCTGGCAATCGCGGACCCGCGGATCAGGTACTACTGAGGTAACCATGAGCACCGTCGAAGAGAAACAACAGAAACCGTCTGACGTCAAGCAACAGGATGAGGCGGCGAGAGCGGAGAAGCGACTGGCGACGTTGCAGGAAGCCGGTCAATGGAAGCTCATTTGGATCCGGTTCAAGAAACACCGGATAGCGGTAGTCTCCGGCATACTCTTGATCCTGCTCTATTCAGCCGCGTTGTTTGCGCCCTTCGTGGCGCCCTACGATCCGCACACAAAAGACTCCACGTTCAACTACGC
>CAYTGY010000491.1:0-2593 GCA_964437265.1 uncultured Spirochaetaceae bacterium
GAGCCCGGCAGAATCCACGGATCCCCTCTGCGAAGAGCCGTTCTCCCCCGTGCCCCGGCTGGTTCACCGCTACCCCAACCGCGTGCTGGTACTGGCAACGGACCGGTGCGCCGTCCACTGCCGCCACTGTTTCCGGCGATCGTTCACCGGCGCCGGGACCGGCGATCTCACCAAGGACCAGCTTGAAGCGATAGCGGCGTACGTGGGCCGGCAGCCGGCGATCACTGAGGTGCTGATCTCCGGCGGCGACGCATTCATGGTGAATCCTCACCGGCTGATCAGGATCATCGACCGGCTCCGCGAGGCGCGCGGCTCAATCCTGGTACGGCTGGCAACCCGCGTTCCAGTCGCCATGCCGGAGCTGATTACCGAAGAGGTGGTGCAGGAGCTCAGCGTCCGAGCGCCGGTCTTTGTGATATGTCAGATCAACCACGCGTCCGAGCTCTCCGGAGAGGCGGATGCGGCGCTGGGACGCCTCGTGGACCGCGGCGTGCCGGTGCTCAGCCAGACCGTGCTGCTGGCCGGCGTGAATGACCAGGTGACGGCTCTTGCCGCGCTGTTCACTGCCATGCTTCGCCGCCGCGTGAAGCCGTACTACCTCTTTCAGCCTGATCTTGCAGCCGGGACACGGCACTTCCGGGTGAACCTTGTCCGTGCGATTGACCTGGTTGGTGAGCTCCGCTCCCGCGTCTCCGGTCTGGCCATGCCCACGTTCGCGGTGGACGCGCCCGGCGGCGGGGGCAAGGTGGTGCTGGAGCTTTGTGCCTTTGAGGGCGAGGATACTCACGGCTACCGGCTGCGCGGCGTGGACGGGCGTATCTACCACTACCCGGTAGAGGAGCAGCGCCATCCCGGCGTGGTTGGCGGCGTCAGCGCTTTGGGCTATCCTGACCCCGTATGCCGGACACCTATCCCCACCTTCGGTGGCGTGAGGTCAGCTCCCGCCAACTCCTGAAAGGACCCATTTTCTCAGTTGAGGAGAGCCACCGGGTAGCCTCGGACGGCAGAGAGGCGGACTATGTCTTGCTCCGGTCCGCCGATTGGGTCCATGTCATTGCCCCTGCAGAAAACGATGCCGGTGAACCGTGCTTTGTGATGGCCCGGCAGTTCCGGCACGGCACCATGGAGGTGACCCTGGAGTTCCCCGGCGGCGTGGTTGATGAGAGAGAGGACCCGGCGAATGCGGCGTTGCGCGAGCTGGAAGAGGAGACCGGCTACACCGCGGATTCGCTGCTCCTGATCGGCCGGACCGGCCCAAACCCCGCCTTCATGACCAACTCGGTTTCTACCTACGTGGCACGCGGCGTCCGTCACGCGGTTGGCCGAAATCTGGACGCCAATGAGATCATTGATGCTGAACTGGTTCCTACCGGTGAGATTCTGCACACCACCAACCCGCGGTTCGCGCACCACGCCATCATGCTCGTCGGGCTGCATTGGTACCGGCTGTACTTGGAAGACGGTCTGGACTACGAGCGGCGGATGAACGTCGGGAGCTGACGCTGCACCATGATCCATCCAATCAAGCTGGGAAAGACAACCGCGTATCTGCTGGAGGGGGCGGGCCGATCTGTGCTGGTGGACACTGGGCCGCCGGGAAAGGAGGACCGCATCAGGGAGGCGATTGCAGAGACCCGGGTCGGTGCCGACGGTCTATCCGCCATTGTGCTCACGCACACCCACTATGATCACGTCGGCTCGCTTGCCGCACTCTCACGGTTTGTGGACGCTGACGTTATTGTGCATGCGGCGGAGGCGGAGCATCTTTCGCACGGCTACACGCCGCTGCCGCGCGGTCGGCGGTTGCTTACCAAGATGATTCTGGTGGTCGCAGCCACGTTTGCACCGAGTCTGGCGCGCTATTCACCGGATGCGCCCACGGTGGAGGTGAAGGACACACGGGATCTCCGCCACTACGGGATTGACGGCAGGATCATCCACACCCCTGGGCACACACTCGGTTCGCTGTCCGTGGTGCTCGGCTCCGGGGATGTACTGGTAGGCGACACGCTCTTCCACATTCTCCCAAGAGGAGTCAATCCGCCGTTCGCAGATCAACCCGACCTGTTAACGACGAGTTGGAAGCGGTTGCTCGATACCGGCGGTCACACCTTCTATCCGGCGCATGGGTCGCCTATTCCGCGCGCGCTGCTCGAGCGAGCGGTGAAACGGTAGGAACGTCGCTTGCCGAGCCGGCGCCCGCGCTGGTCGACGGTAGGAGCGGTCCCGCGTTATTATCTCCCCCGATACTATGGCACTCTCACCACGCACGCTCGCGATCGCCCTCATCCGGTATCTCTCTGCTCACCGGCGTGCCATCGTGGAGGTGCTTCGGTTTCTGGCGATCGCCGGCGTTGCCGCGCTTGTTATCGCCATCGGTTCCAGCCGTCTGCGCTACGATTGGCAGTGGTTTCGTGTTCCGCGCTACCTGATTCAAGCCGGCGAACACGGCGTTCGTCTGGGAGCATTGCTGCAGGGTCTGCTGGTAACGCTTCAGATATCCGGCCTGGGTCTGGTGGTCGCGGCGGGGCTGGGGTTGGTCACCGCACTGTTACGTCTCTCCCACTCCATCACCGCGAATCTGGTGGCGCAG
>CAYTGY010000492.1:0-2590 GCA_964437265.1 uncultured Spirochaetaceae bacterium
CTACCGTGATGAAGACGGTAACCACGCATCACGCTAAGACCCATCTCTCTCAGCTCATTCGAGAGGTACAGGGAGGAGAGACGATAACGATTCTCAAAGGCAGCGTACCGGTTGCGACACTCACAGCGGCCGAGCCCGGCGATGCTTCGCGTCCGCATGTGGGCACCGTCACATCTGGACCCGTCTCGTATGATGAGTCGGTGTTCGTTCCGATGGACAGCCGAGAGCTGCGGGAGTGGGGTCTGTGAGAGCGTTGCTCGATACCTGTGCGTTCATCTGGCTCTGTGCCGAACCGGACCGGCTCTCCGCACATGCGAGACAACTCCTGGACGACCCGCAAACGGAAATCCTCGTGAGCGACGTCTCCGCGCTGGAGATCACGCTCAAGTGGGCGGCGGGTAAGCTGGTGCTGCCGGACCCGCCACGTCTGTGGATTGAAGAACAGATACGGGTCTGGTCTCCTAACCAGCTTTCCGTCACACGAGACGATATCTACCGCGCGGCTGAGCTCCCGCGCCATCATGCCGATCCGTTCGACCGGTTGCTGGTCGGCACCGCCCTCAATCGGCAGGCGGTCATCGTGACTCCAGACGAGGCTATCCAGGCGTACCCTGTCTCGTACCGCTGGTAGCGACGCCGCCGCGGAGACGGCACGACGGTTGCACGAACAGACCGACTACTTTGTCGTGGGAACACAGTCCTCGTGCCACTTCCCGCTGAGCGGGATGGACAAATGGCTCATTGACATGAAGCTCCACCCTTCGTTCTACCATACCCTCTGCGAGAAGTTCACGGAGCACGTCATCCCGCTCATCGACGCCTACTATTCGGCAAGCGGGCCACTGATCTCACTCCCCGACTATCGGGAGTACTACCGCCCATACCAGGCTCGGATCATCGAACTCAGCGTTGATGTACTCAGTCCGGTTCAACCGCTGGTTGCCGGCATGGACCCGCGAGTACTGAAGCGGGAGTACGGGTCCTCACTCACATTCCTCGGCGGATTCGACGTTCAGCGCCTTCTTCCCTTTGGGTCGCCGGACCAGATCCGCCGCGGTGTACAGCTGCTCATCGATGAATACGCGGCCGGTGGCGGCTACATTTTCGCGCCTGCGTACGTGATCGGCAGCACGACGCCGGCGGACAACATCGTTGCAGTGTTCGACGAAGCACGTGCGCACGGCTCGTACCCGATTGCTGCATCCGACAGCGGACAATCGCACCTGGAGTATGTGCTCAACTTGGATACGCCGAACCGGGATTGATTGTGCCGTGACCGACAGGACGCCCCGGGCTTCAGCGAAGAACCTTTTGTTGTGCGGTTGCGGGCGGGATACTACCTCGACGATCCAGCCCACCAGGCACTTGCCCAGGCTGCGCCGAGCGAGTTGCTTTCCGGCACGCGTCCCATACTAGTAGACGAATGGCAGCGGGTCCCCGCCATATGGGACGCTGTGCGACGTGCCGTTGATCGCGGCGCTGAACCCGGCAGCTTTCTACTGACCGGCTCCGCGACGCCAACTGATGCTCCGACCCACTCCGGCGCCGGAGGCGAACGTGTACCACCTACAGCTCCATGGCGGTCGTCATGAGATCGACATGATCGTCGAGCGAGGCGATGGCAGAGTTGTTGCGTTCGAAGTGAAGCTCGGCAGGTCGGTAGCCGATTCGGATGTTGCGCACCTCGCATGGTTGCAGAACCACCTCGGCGGCAATCTTCTGGACGCAATCGTCATCAACTGCGGTCCTGCCGCGTACCGTAGGCCCGACGGCATCGGTGTCGTACCCGCCGCGCTTCTGGGAGCATAGCTTTGGGAGCGCAGCAACCAGCGTATCTGTCTGCGACAGGGGAACCGCGTTCCACGAGACATCGAGCTCAACCAGATTGGTGAGCGTTGAGAGAGCGCTCACGTCGGCGATGTCGTTCAGCTCCAGGTTCAGCTCCGTGAGACCGGCGCAAGCACTACTTCAGCGCTATCGGCAGCGCTTCTCTGGGTATGATTCCGTCGAGCCGACTGGGAAGGAGTTGGTCCCAGTCCTCGCGAAGCGCCACTGGACAACCGGTTACGACGTTCGACTACGAACGGCCCAACACTGTGCTCCGCGCCATCAAGATGGCGGGACTACGCAGCGTTGTTTCTTCTCGAGCCCCAAGGAGAACTCGCCGAGCATGCGGTAAACACAATAGGCGTCGCCTGCACGTTGTGTTCGTAGCCGTACGTCGATGTGTAGCCCAGCGTTCCCACACCTTGCGATCTCTCTCACCCCGCGATAGCATCACGAATCATGGCCACACTGCACCACTCTGCTGCGGTGGACCTTCACGACACCCCGACCATCCTCCAGCCCATGCAGTGCGATCCTCGCTATGCACAAATGCGTGAGCCCAAGGGATCCTGGGTGCGTGCGGTTCGTTTTGATCACGGGAGTGTGCTCTTGCTGGGCGCGTTGGGGCTCGATGCACACGTTGCGCTCCACGGCTCTGAGCTTCGCGGTTGGTATGACGGTGGCACCGCCCCCGGTGGAACACACTCTCTCACGATCAACGACGGCAGCTGCACGCCCTTGCCCGGATCTGCGGCTTCACCGC
>CAYTGY010000493.1:0-2576 GCA_964437265.1 uncultured Spirochaetaceae bacterium
ATCGAGCCGGGAATCGGGTTTCTGAGAATCGTCAACTTCACACCCCACACGGTGGAGCGGTTCCTCGAGGCGCTGGATTTCTTTGAACGCAACGACTACACCTCCATGATCATAGACGTCAGATCGAATCCGGGCGGTCTGCTGAGTGCGGTCATCGATGTAGCGGATCTCTTCTTTGAGCGCGGCACCATCGTCGGTACGGCGGGCCGCGACCCCTCGGAGAACACCCGGGTTACCGCCCGGCCCGGAACCGAGGTACCCACCGGTCTTCCGGTGGCCGTTCTCATCGACGAAGGGTCTGCGTCCGCCTCTGAAATTCTGGCAGGCACTCTCCAGGATCGTAACCGCGCCACGCTCATCGGAGAAACGACCTTTGGCAAAGGCAGCGTTCAGCAGGTTCACATGGTTGGCGACGGCGGCTTCCGGCTGACCATGTCGCGTTACTATCTCCCAAGCGGCCGCTTCATAGACAAGGTGGGGGTAGATCCGGACATCGAGGCCACGGGGATTGAGCTCTCTGACGAACAGACGGAGGCGTATTTTGACCTGCTGGAACGCGGCGTTATCGCGGAGTGGGTCCGCGAGAATCGGGACCCGGAGCCGGCTGAGGTAGATGCTTTTCTGGAGGGACTCCGAACAGACGGTATGGATCTGCCGGAATTGTGGCTTCGACGGATGGTGCGCAACGCGGTGCGCTACCAGAACAATGAGACCGTAGTCTACGATCTGGAGTACGATCTGGTTCTACAACGCGCCGTTGAGCTGATCAGAGAGGGAGCGCTGAGTCAGCGCTGATGCGCCAGTTCGTTCTCCCACAGCCGCCCGGCGAGACCGGCCGCCTGATCCTTTCCGGCGCAGACTTCCACTACCTTGCCCGGGTGCGACGGCTCCGCGCCGGCGACACCTTCGCCGGCCGCGACCGCTCCGGTACCGTGTACGACGTCAGCGTCACGCGCGTCTATCACGATCATCTTGAGATTCAGGCGCGCCCGCCGGCTGGACGCGGCGCCGGCAGGGCCCAGGCGGCACCCGAGGAATCCCTCACGCGGCGGTTGGTCCTTGCTGTGGGGCTACCGAAGGGCCGGCTCTTCGACCAGATTGTGCGACAATCTACGGAAGTCGGCGTGTCCTGCATCATCCCGCTCACCACCGAGCACACCGTGGTACAGGTTTTCCAAGAGCGTGTCACCGCAAAAGTGGAACGATGGCAGCGCATCGCGGAGGAAGCCGTGCAGCAGTGCGGCGCCGCGCGCGTTCCGGAGATTGTGGCGCCGTCCACGGTGACCGGCGTTGTTGAGCGCTTTTCAGGTGCCGGTCTGGTCGCGTTCCACCAGGAGCCCGTTGCCTCCGAACCGCTTCCTCGCTATCTTGGCGGGGCCCAGCGCGAGCTCGTGCTTCTCATTGGGCCCGAAGGTGGGTTCAGTGACGGCGAAATCACGTATCTTCAACAAAACGGAGCCGTGATCGCGCATCTGGGGAGTCTTGTGTTGCGGGTAGAAACCGCGGTCGTGTATGCCGTGGCCACGGTGAACACCATTCTTCGCGGGTTGGAGAGTACCACATGTCCGGAGCAGAGCTGACAAACCATGTGACCCGCGTTGAGGTTCTTCGCGTCCCGTTGGACGTCGTATCCGACGGCGAGCTCGAGTCGGTTATCCTGGATCTTGTTACCCGAGAGTCAATCAACCAAATCGCACTGCTTCGGTGGTGGGATTTCATGCGGGCGCGCTGGGACAAAGAATACCGCGGCTGTCTCCGTGACGCCGCACTCGTCCTGCCCGTATCACGAAGTCTGCAGATTGCCGCCCGGTTTCTGAAGCGACCGGTTCCTAATCGATACATGCCCTTCAATCTGGTCATACGTGTGCTCGGCGCGCTGGAGGATCGTCACCGGTCGGTCTACGTCTTTGGCGGCCGGCCTGCACGGCTCCGCATTGCCGAGCAGAACCTGAGAGAGACGTTCCCCGGTCTACGCTTCATTGGACGGTACGCGGGCTTCTATCCCGCCTACATGGAGCGCGACATCATCACCGGCATCCGCAAGGCGGGCCCGGACCTTCTGCTGGCCGGCCCTGGGGTGCCGGGTGAGGACCGGTGGATCTACCGGCATCGGAAGGAGCTGGATAACGGTATCTGCCTGTGGTCCGCGGAAGCGTTCGACATTTTCAGCGAGCGGCGCAACCGCGTGTCTCGGAGTCTCTTTGACCGAAGTCTGGATTTTCTGCCGGATCTGCTCAGGCGGCCGTGGCGGGCGCTCCGGTTCTTTGTCTATCTCTGGTTCTTGACCGTGCTGCTGGCCGCCCGTCTCTTCCATAGGTAGCCACAGGTAGGGCTGTCGGCGCCACGGCTCACGTATGCGATCGCAGATGCTCGTAGAGCTGCACCAGAAGGTCGCCGTAGCGGCGCCGAATAACCGCGCGCGCAAGCCCGCGGCCCGGAGGCAGGAGCACCAGTAGCCCAACAGCGTCCGTCACGAACCCCGGGACAATGATGAGCGCTGTTCCCAGCAGTCCAACAAGCAGCTTTTCCAGCTCGTGCGCCGGATAGGAGCCGTAGGAGACGCGCTCGCTGATGCG
>CAYTGY010000494.1:0-2555 GCA_964437265.1 uncultured Spirochaetaceae bacterium
ATCCACATCCGGCTGTCCGTTCCCCACTCCGTACTTGCCGATGCACGCACTAACGTATCCGGCCGCATTAAGCACCTTCGGCACCGTGGGCACGTCGTCCGGCAAGAACGTGTCAGAGAGTTTCCGAATCGGCAGGCGACCTGAATGCAACCCCGTCAGGATCGACGTGCGCGCAGGCGAACACACCGGGCTGGTGGTGTAGAAGTCCGTGAATCGCATTCCCTCCCCGGCCATCTGGTCGATGTTGGGAGTGGTCCACGTCTTCTGGCCGTAGCAACTGCAGTCGCCATAGCCAAGGTCGTCGGTAAGTATCAGAACGATGTTCGGTATCCGTTGCGGCATGCCGGTAATCCTAGCGGTTTCAGCCCATGATTGCCAATCGCTCCGGAGAGACCGGATACAGCGGTGACAGTCCCGCGATGAATCGTTCCAGTTCCTGGATTCCCAACAATCCCATTCGCCGGCAATCCGCCTTGATCGCTCCGGCCATGTGCGGCGTCAACACCACATTCGGCAATGAATACAACGGACTGGCTGGGACCGGTGGCTCGGGGTC
This sequence comes from uncultured Spirochaetaceae bacterium, assembly GCA_964437265.1. Classification (GTDB taxonomy): domain Bacteria; phylum Spirochaetota; class Spirochaetia; order DSM-27196; family SLST01; genus CAYTGY01. The sequence goes on from CAYTGY010000494.1 coordinate 557, forward strand.
CGTCACGTCCAGACATGCACTGATCCGCCCGGTTCGCAGCTCCGCGATAAGCGCGGTCTCATCCACAAGCGCTCCGCGGGCGGTATTGATCAACCACGCCCCGTCCTTAAGCAGTGCCAGTTTGGCCGAATCGATCATGTGCCGCAGGGAGGGGAGATTCGGAGCATGAAGAGACACAATGTCCGACACCCTCAACAATTCGTCTAGTGCAGCGGCGCGCGCGCCCATGCCGGCGATCTCTTCATCTGAGACATGTGGGTCATAGACCAGACACTCGCATGGATAGGAAGAGAGAAGCCCAAGAAGCTCAATGCCAACCGAACTTGCTCCCACAATCCCAATCTTCGCCTCGGAAAAACCGCCGACCCCGGACCACGGTTGCCTGCGGGCGAAAAAGCCGGACGTATCTGCCTGTCCGCGAACAAACGGCCATGCTTCCTTGAGACAGAGCGTCATTAGTGCCACGGTGAACTCGGCCACAACACGTCCATTCACTCGCGCCGCGGATGTCACGGTGATTCCCTGTTCGAACACCCGGTCGGTGACAAAGTACTTCACCGAACTCGCGCAGTAGATGACAATCCTGAGACGCTTGGCGATGTTTAGTAGATCGTCTGTGAGAACCGGCATTCCCCACGTGGAGAGCACAATATCCGCACCGTTGATTGCGGTTTTCACCGCCTCCGGGTTCGTCGTATCCACACCGTCCGTGGACACCTCACATAGCTCCCGCGCCCGTTCGACCAGCTCGTGGCCAAACACTCCCTCAATGTTTTGAGGAGGCGCAAGGAACACAGCCCGATGTTTGTTTGGGACATGACTGTGGTTCAATGATCTACCTCACAACAGCAAGATTCTTCTTCATCCGGGCGCCGGTATGCCACGTGCTTCTCCTGTCAGCCTTTCACCGATCCAACCGTCAGACCGCGGACCAAGCCCTTACCATACACAACGAAGAACAACAGCATGGGAATCTGGACAATCGTGGCGAGCGCCATAAGCATTCCCCAGTCAATATTCATATCGCCCCGCATCAGCAGGAATAGGCCGGCGGAAACCGTCTTCTTTGCCTCCGAAGTGATAAACACCAAGGCGTAGATGAACTCGTTCCACGCCGTGATGGAGCTGAAAATGGCCACCGTGGCAATGCCCGGTAGCGACACCGGGAGTATGAGCCGCGAGAAAATGGTCACGTTCAGCGCCCCATCAATCCGTCCGGACTCATCTATTTCTTTAGGAATCGTATTGAAGAACGACAGAAGCATCATGAGCGCAAACGGGAGCGAGAAGGTTGTATAACTCAGAATGAGTCCGGTGTGGGTATCAATGAGACTCACCCTGAACATGATCAAGAAGATCGGCACAACAAAAAGAATCGGCGGGAACATGTACACCAGCAGGATCAGCCGTGTGATGATCTTCTTCCCCGGATACTCGAACCGCGACAGGCTATACGCACCGAGTGAGGCCACGAGTATGGAGAAGAACGTGGTGAGAACCGTCACAAGAACGCTGTTGATGAAGTACCGGACTATTTCCGTGACCTGGAAAGACCGTACATAGTTCCCAATAGTCCACTGCTGCGGCAGGACCGTGAGAGCGCCGTAGTACTCGCTTTGGGGCCGGAGCGATGTGGAAACCTGCCAGAAGAGCGGTCCGACCGCCAACACAAGAAGAAGACAAAGCAACAGCCAGCGGAGCAAGAACGCGCCGCACCGGCGCAGCTGAAACGCCTCAATCCTCATAACGACACGTTCTCCTTGACTCGCAGAACCTTGAAGTAGACAAGCAGAAGGATTGCAAGAAAGAACGTAATCACCACGCAGAGCGCGCCCGACTTGCCCAACAAAAACTGCCCCCAGGCGGTTTCATACGCGAGCAGGGGTAGCGTCTCAGTGGCCCGTTGTGGCCCACCCCCGGTGATTGAGTAGATGTTGCCAAAATTGTTGAACGTCCAGATGGTCCGAAGGATCGCCAACACGCCGACGATTCCCCGCAC
>CAYTGY010000495.1:0-2555 GCA_964437265.1 uncultured Spirochaetaceae bacterium
GTCGTCAGACGTGATCTCTTCCTCGGTGAGCATCTGGCTTGCGGTCACTCCGGTGATGATGCTCCAACCGTCTTCGATCCGAAGCTCACGGACTCGTCGGGCCCACTCACTAATGCCGGCGACCACGGCGAGTTCCTTCTCACTGAGTATTGTACGCGGATAGGCAAGGAAGTACTTGAGCAAACGATCGCGAGCGGAGAGGTGAAGCCCTGAGGGACTTGTGCCTTACCAATCGCACGGAGTGCCTCGAACGCAGACAACAGATCATTCACCTCTCGGAGCGTGTGTTCCATCTCGGCCACTGAGACACCATATCACACCGGGCACGTCCGTCACCAGGTAGAGAGGAGCTTGGCGACCTCGGACTACGCGGCGTTCCGCCGGTTGGGAATCACGCTGAACACGAGTGCCACAACAAGGTAGAAGACCACGCCAAGCAGGAGCCCTGCGCAGGCAAAGACGATGGGCATCAGCGGCAGTCCCACAATTCCGGCTACGACGCCGGTCAATCGAAGAAGGCAACCAAGGGCAATGAACACGTCGGCGCCAAAGAGACTCAGGACAAACCCGGCAAAGCTGACGAACGCACCAAAGACCACACCCGTGGCACCGAGTACCTTCACAAAACTCTGAAGCTTCACTGTCTGCACAATCGTTCCCCCGTCCTACAGTGCAACACACTGGGGAACGATTCGTGTCACCGCGATACCAGCGAGTTGCCGGCCTCCACTACTCGAACCCGAACTCCCGGTACACCGAATCCGCCGCCCGTTGCTCGCGGTCTGGGGCATTTGCCACGTGAAAGCGGAGACGCGGAAGATCATAGATCACGACCTGGAGACTGGAGTCCATGGCGATCTGCGGGATGAGCTCGTCCTGCAACCACGGCACGGAGATCCGGCCGTGATAGTCGGCAACGAGCGCGTCCATGCGTTCCTGGTAGTGACCGGCGTGGAGCATGCCGGAAAGCTGCGGCACCGGCCCGTCACGCTGGCCGGGAGCGAAACTCTCCACCGAATATGCGTTGGTCACAAATGCAAGACCGTCATGCTCGGCGGTGCCCACGATGTAGACATAGCTGTTGGTCCGCGGGGCGGAACGGATGATGCCGGAGGCCTCCTCCGGCGTACGTGCCCACCGGAGCACGTCAAGGAGCAGGAACGGCATGGGGGTTGCATGGAAGTGCTCTCCCTCGGGGTTGCCGTACCCCATCTCTGAGACCGCGAGTCCGGTGTTGTTCATACCGGAGATCACGCCAAGAAGGCCGAGCCATCCAATGTTGGCGACCGCATGGCCCTCCTCGAACTCCATGAAGACCACCGCCGGATACTGCTGGATCCCCAGGTCCATGATGTAGTCCAGAACCCGGATCTGCATCGCGGATCCGTCCACGGTTGCCGGTGCACCGGCCCAGAGCGCGGAGCAGCTTGTCTCCGTGAAATCCGGTATAGCGTGCATCGCCAGCACATCGTCGATGGCAAGCCGGCTTCCCGCCGCAAACCCCTCGAGCATTTGCAGCGCATACCTCGGGGTATACGGCTCCATTCGCCGCCAGCCCGTCAAGAGCAGCTCCTTCACGCGCTTCACGGTCATGAACCGGCGGTACTCCTCGGGAGCCTGATCCGAGAGCATGGACGTCGCATTGGCAAAGATCTCGTCGTAGATCGACCCGATGCCAAGCTCCGCAGCCTTCGCTCCGTAGGCGTAGCCCATAGCGTACTCATCCCCCGAGAGGCGGAGCACGTGCGTCCCGGCCACCTGTTCATAGGCTATGGTCGCCTCGGCACCGGGAAGCGGTTGATCAAAGTAGCTCTGGTAGAGATTGCTCCGGGTGATTGCGCGATTGACGCACCCGGAGAGCGTTACTGACAGGACAAGGGCGGCGACACCCCAACGCGTGAGCATTGACGGTTTCATGCCGTCAGCGTACGCCACCGGAGGCGTAGGCGCAAGTCACTGCACCTCCGGCGCTGGAACGCCCTGCCGGGCGCACCACGGAGACGGTAACCGGTTATACCGCCGCCGGCACGGTGATCTGCACCCAGGCGCTATTCGAGCTGCAGGAGCTGTGCACAGCCTCGCTTACGTGAGGATGTTGCGCTTGAAACCGTGGGTGTCATACCGCTTGATGCAGTAGTTGCACTGGTTACAGTCGGTCTCATAGCAATTGCGGTGCACACGGGCGGGGTAATGCTCCCTGAATGCGCGCTGGCACTTCTCGCTGCAGAACATGTAGCGCTCCTGGAACGCGCCAAACGCCACATAGTCCTCCCGGTGCTCCTCCGGCGGGCTCTCAGATAGATCACTCTCACACCATGAACAGATGCCGTTCTTGAGTTTGCGCGACAGTCCGCGCGCTTCCTCCAGTTCGCCCTGCGCCCACACATAGTCAATTCGCTTGACCTCGCTTCGCATGAGCTCAGAGATGACCACACCGTCACGAATACAGAGGAACTCATCTCTGCTCCCATGGTGCACGTAGTCGCACTCTATTCGCTCGTCGTTCACAAGGTGGACTACCGCGCTGCCGCGGTTCGGGATCTCACGACGAAACC
>CAYTGY010000496.1:0-2543 GCA_964437265.1 uncultured Spirochaetaceae bacterium
GATCGCAAGTTTCCGAGTCTCCATCTCGCGCACTCGGACAACCTGGTCCGCACGCACAAACGAGAGTCCATCCGAGCCGAGCTGAACGGAACCTGCCATCTCTTCCCGCTTCGTTCCATTGAGGAGCGTAACGAGGAGTGGGAGACCACCGGGGGCTACCGGTGTCGTTTTGTTGATATCTCTGAGACCGGGGCGGGGGTGATGGTCGGAGGTCAGGCCAAGCCGGGGCTACCGGTGAAGATACAGGTAGAGCTGCTGGACAAGCCGATGGTGATGTGCGGCATCATCAAGGGTGTCACCTACAAGCAGAACAAGAACGTCTCAATCCTGCACATTCAAGGCGCGCCGCCGACCCCGCAGATGAAGAACACCATACTCACCTTTGTATACAATATTTTCAAAGAGCCCGAGCGACAAAGACCCAAGAAGGTCGGACAGGGCGTCTCTAATCTCTAATACGTCGACCGTGCCGACGCGAAACACTACGATTTTGGTGCTTGTTGAATTCACAGAGCAATTCGAGTAGTATTCGCCTAGCAGGAGGAGTTCGCAATGAATCCAGCACGTAGGCGTATACTGCTGCTCGTAGTAATGGTTGGGATTGCGCTGCCGGCGGTGGCCCAAGATCCTGCCGAGGTGCTCGCCGCATATCAGGACCGTTTCTCTGAAGCGTCTCAACAGATCAAACTGCAGATTCTCCAGACCGCGGACGCGCTGCCGGTGGAGCAGCTCGGCCCGCTCTACCAGCAGGGCCTTCAGTATGTGCTGAGCAACGAAGCCCAGATCCAGACCAACAATACCATCCGAGAGATGGCGTTGGTTTCGGTCCAGAAGCTCGGCACCGCCGGCTATGATCCGGCCGTTCCGCTGGTTTGGGATTTTTTCCTGGCCCATCCAGAGAACACCGCGCGGTTGCTCACCCTCAATGTGCTCGGCCGGATCGGTGCCGGGGATGAGCAATTGGTTGTGGATCTCAACGCGTGGGTTCAGGAGCAGGTCAACCTGTACCGTTCCGGACGCTTGCCTGACCGGCAGGTCCTGGAGCGGGCGGCTCAGGTGCTCGGAACACTCGGAAGCCCGTCCTCCTTCGCAATCCTGCTTGACCTCCAGCTTGCGCAGGTCTCCGCTGCAATCACTGAGACTGCGCGGGAGGCGATGAAGAGCCTGGAGGGAGACTACGTTGCCACGGCAGTAGATACCGTCAACCGCCGCGGCGTGGGCAACCGGCTTCCGGCGCTCAACTACTTCCTCAGCGATTCCTCGCTCTCACAGCAGGAGCACGCACGGATAGCAACCGGTATTCTGGCGGAAGCCATGGCGGATCGGGTGAGTGATGCGACGGAGATCCAACAATGGCGTGACCTGCGGTACATGGCCGCTCGGGTCCTGATGCAGGTCTCGTATCCGGACGCCACCGCGCCGCTGATTGAGCATTTCAACGCAACGTTCCGCGCATACAGCCAAGGGTTCGTGACAAAGACGTGGGTGCTGGAGGCGATTGCGGCGCTCGGAACCACCGGAACTGAGGGTGCGGCCCAACGGCTGACCACATTCCTTGACCTGTTGAACGCGTTCACGGAGAACGATAGACCGTATGACACGCAAATTGTGCTTGCGGTTGTCCGGAACCTTGAGTCGCTCGGAAGCATGGTAGCGTATGACGCGCTTTTCTACGTCACGCTTCTGAACTACCCGTACCGCGTAATCGACGCGGCTCGCCAGGCGATCAGCACCATCACCCGGTGAGCCCGCTGCTCGCCGGCGCCCTGGGCGCTGCAGGCGGGTTCTATCTTCTGGGCGCCGGTTGGCCGGCGCCCGCGCTTTTCCTCGCAGCGCTTGCAGTTACCATCTCCCGGCTCGACGTCACCCGGGCACGTGTGCTCTGCGTCTTTGCGGTCGGGCTGGTGCTCGGCGGCGCGCTCAGCGGCCGGCCGGCCGGCCCGCCGTCAGGCGTCAACTTGGATCCCTCAACGGTCACCGCGGCGGACGCGGAGCTGATTGAGGACAGTCGGACCGTATCCGGCTCTGCGCGGTATCGGCTGCGCGTGTGGGTCGTCTCCGGCGTGCTCGCCGGAAACCCAGTTCAGGTGGCTACTGATGCGGTAATGGCATTGACCGTTGCGGACGGCGCCACGCTTTCCGCCGGCACGCGGATCCGCGTGGCTCCGATTTCGCTCCAGTCCAATGAAGCCGGAATGTGGGGATTCGCATCTGCCGACGCGATAACGGTAACCGGTGCCCCATCCGGCGTTAGCCGGTTCCGCGCGACGGTGCGTGCCGCGATCATGCGCTCCTGCCGGAGTGTTGGGCCGGATGCCGGGGCTCTTCTGACCGCGCTCTACCTCGGCACCGTGGATGAGCTGTCGGTGCGGATTACGACGCTGTTTCGTGATGCCGGGGCGAGCCACATTCTTGCGCTTTCCGGGATGCACCTTGGCGTCCTGATGGGTATTGTATTGATTCTCATTCGGCCGCTCGCCGGGCAGCGTGTGGCCTCCGTCGCCGCGGTGGGTGTCGCGTTCGTCTTCCTGGTCGTTGTCGGG
>CAYTGY010000497.1:0-2536 GCA_964437265.1 uncultured Spirochaetaceae bacterium
GTTCAGCTCGTTGAGATACTTGAACGCGTTGCGGACATTCCGAGCAGTGATCAACGCATCCGACAGTGTCGTATAGGTGAATCCGATCGGCTCCGAGCGAAGCGCATCCAGGAGCGTGGTTGCCCGTTGCAGCACCGCGAATGAGAGGAGCCGCCGAGCGCGCTCAGGCTGCTGTTCTTCAAGCGCCAGTTCACCGAGCAGGCTGAACGCATCCGTGGACTCTGAGACGGGTACGGATAGCTGCGGGATCGCCAAGTCGAGGCCCTCGGTTCGCACCAGCGAATCTGCTCTCTCAATTACCTCCTCCTGAGGAGAGGCCACACTGTGAAATGCGATCCTCTCAAGCAGGTCTGCATAGACGGCCCCTTCAAACTCGCCGATGCGTTCAGCTCGCAGGTAATGCTCACGAATTTGCTCGTAGCCCAACTCGTGCTCCGTGGACTCCTGGGCCCCGAGCGAGCATGCGAGGACAAGCAGCAGTACGGTTTTCATTGCGCAATCTCCGCTTGATCCCACTATGGGCCACGTCTCATCCGGTGGCAAGCAGGATCCGATGCGCAGCGCATGCTCCACCAATGACTTCAGGCTCAGGACCGGCCGATTTCGAAGAGAGCAGGGGTGTTTTTCGAAGTCTGTGACGTTTCGCGGTCGAAATCTGTGCTCCTATAATCCTGGTAGTGGACGAAGACCCGTCGTTGATGGGTCCACAAGATCACGAAAGGAGTACCTATGAAACGTATTGTAGTAAGCACTCTGCTTATTGCGGTCCTCGCGGCGACGGCGTTCGCGACAGCGCAAGGCGAGGCTGAGCCTGGCGAGAGACCGACGCTGACGATTTGGGTGAATCAGGCACCGCCTGAGGTTCCTCTTGAGGAGACGCAGGTGTATCCCGAATATGCGCAGTTGTTCAGCGCAGACATAGAATGGGAATACACCGTTGGCGATGCACAGCAGCGCGCCGGTGTCATTCTGGCCTCCGGCGACCTCCCCGATGCGATTGCAACCGGCAGCCAAATGATGGAGATGTTCGTTGAGGCCGGTCAGTTTGTCGACCTTACCGACTACATTCGAAACAGTGAAGAGCTTCCCGGCTCGTATCCCGCCGACTACATTGAGGCACACTTCGCTCGACAAGATGCGGTGGTCCCCTACCTCTCGAACGGCGTTCCTGAAGCACCAACGGCAAACCCACCGGGTGGTGGCTGGTGGATGCAGCTCCGAGTTCTGCGCTGGGCAGGATTCCCCGAGCATTTCACGTTCGACGAGTACATGGAGGCCCTGCGTGGATTTGCGGAGGAGAATCCAGAGACACAGGGTCAGCCGACCATCTCCTACATCTTCCAGAACAACGGCTGGCAGCTTGATACGCTGACCAACCCCCCGGCAGAGCTGCAGGGCAAGGTTGACGGCGGCGGCTTCTGGTTTGACGACGTAAACGGGCGCTGGATCCCCCAGATTGTGACCGGAACGCCTGAACAGCGTCGCTTCCTCTCGGCCCTCAACGATCTCTACATAGACGGCTTGCTTGACGAGGAGAGCTTCGTGCACAGCCAGGAGCAGTACCAGGCAAAACTCGCTCAAGGTCGATTCCTTGGCGGCTACGGCTACTCTTACCAACATGGCCCCCCCCTTGAAGCGCTCCGTGAGCAGGGTCTCCTAGACCACGCCTGGGTGCCGGTAGCGGTTACGTTTGAAGAAGATGAGGTCCCACCACATCGGATTCAAACTCGTGGCCAGGGAATCATCGGCGGCTTTGCAATCATGCCGACCACTCCGGATCCGGATCTCGTCTGGCAGGTCTTTGTGGAGGAGTGGCTCAGTGATGAGGCAATCACGATGCGTCACTGGGGCCTTGAAGGCGTGCACTACGAAGTCGATGAGAACGGCATGTACCACATGACCGATGATCAACTCGATAACTGGCTCAACCTCTCAGGTGCCGAACGCGACCGCCACATGATGCGAATCACCGGATCACGGCATCTTCCGTATCACAGCTCAACGTTCCTGCTCGAGAATGGCAATGTGGAGCATCCTGACTACAATCCTGAGATCTTGGGTGCGAAGTTCACCAACGACCCGCTCTGGGCGGAGTACATCGAAGGCTACGGTGTAGACGCACCGGGCGAAGTTTTCCAAATCAAGCAGGCGCCCAGCCACGGCTGGACCTGGAACATCTCTCGTGAAGACGAGGTTGGTGTTGCCTACGAGAACTGGGACGAGTTCCGCCGCCGCTGGTATCCTCGCCTGATTCTTGCGGATCGGGGAGAGTTTGATCGGGTATGGGGCCAGTACCAGAATGCGATCGAAGACGACATCCGTGAGGACATAGACCTCTGGATGGAGCGTGCCGAGTTTGTGGGTAACTACCGTAAGGACACCCAGAATCCGAACGCAAATCCGTAATCAGGCTTGCTGATTGTTACGGGCCGCACCGTATGGTGCGGCCCCTTTTTCTACCACCAATTTGTTGTAGCCCACTTTCAAGGGTCCACAGTTGAAGAACGTGCATGTTCTCGTAGATCGAGTGTGGGCT
>CAYTGY010000498.1:0-2209 GCA_964437265.1 uncultured Spirochaetaceae bacterium
CTACGGCGGCGACATCACGCGTAAGCGAAAGCTCCTTGAGAAGCAGAAAGCCGGCAAGAAGCGCATGCGGCTGATTGGCGACGTTGAGGTTCCGCAGACCGCGTTCCTGGCGGCCCTCAAGAGCGACGAAGCGTGACGCGGTCAATTCGATCCAGAATCGAGTGGGCGTTGATCAGCGCGTTTCTTGCTTCCGCGACGCTGAGTGGGGTCTGTTCTTCCGGTGCGCCCCGCAACCCAATGGTTACGTAGCTACACTGGGAAAGGAGGGCGCGGGTTGTCTCCGTGGGGGCCAACTCCATCTGGAGATGCGGTTTCAGGCTTCGCGAGAGCTGCTGGAGCATGGTCGCTTCTTGGTTCAGGAACTCCACGGCTTGGAGCCGGCGGTTGGCCGGATCCCCGCTGCGAGTAACACGCACCACGGCTCCGCCGGTGCGACCCGCGGAGCGCAGCGTTGCTACTGCGTCAGCGGAACTGAGGACCGGCACTCCAAGAGCGTGTCCCTCATGACAGAGATCCCTCACCCGTCCGGAGTGACGTCCAAGATGGCGCAGTTGTTCAGCGTAGCCGGTCAGGCGAAGGTCACTGACGGTCTTCCCGTCCTTGCCGGTCACGGCGATGGTGTGCAACCAGATACGATTTGCCGGGAACTGGGGCCGTAGGCGTCGCGTATGGGTGGCGTAGTAGTGGTCGACGTACGCGTCTCTGGCGTGCGTTCGTCCGCGCGTGTAGGCTAGATCATGCCCGGCGAGGTAGATCTGCGAATCGGTGATCGCCAACGACAGCTCAACTGCCGTTACCCCAACCGAGCCGCGCGGCGGCACGACTGCGCCGCTGATGCCCGCCGCGTGTAATCGCTTGATCAGCGGCAGGGGAGCAAACTCAGTTGTGAAGACCGCCAGTTGGTGTACCGTGTGCTGGGAGAGCACGGCCGGGGCGCTGCAGAGATCCGCCGCAAGCCAATACCGCGTTCGGTCACACGGGATGAAGTCAAGGACATTGGTGTACTGAGCGTCGACGGAGACTACCACGTCCGGAGCGACGCCGTGTGAGAGGAGAACCGGTAGCGCCGTGTCGACGGCCACAACCCCAACGTGACTCCGGATCGCACGGATTACCGGTAGCGCTGCTTCCAGTGAGGGGCCGGCGCCACAGACGATGAGTGGTGCCGTAGAGGACAAGTGCGACGCGCTCGCCGCCTCCGCACTGCGGATAAGGTTGGCGAAAATATTGCTGACCCAACGACGCCCCATGCCCGCCACGGTGATACGGTTGCGCCATTCGGTGCGTAGCCGGCTCTCTAGTGCGTCACGGATTCGGCGATACTCTGTTCTATGCAACAGCCCGCCGCCGGAGACGGATACTTCTGTGACGCGCCGATAGCCGCCGGGGAGTACGGCGTCTATCTCTGCCTGTACGTCTGCGATGGTCGGACCGCAGAGCCGGACGCGTTGATCCAGATACGGTTTCAGCGCCGTTTGCGACAGGCGTAGGAGATCGGGCTCCAACTCAACCGCAAAGAGTAGAGAGCCGTTCGGAAGGCGCTCGAGCAGCTCTGCCAGACCGTGACCAAGCAGTGGCGAGGGAAGGACGACGATGGTTTGATCTGAGATGGAGAGGTTGTTCGCTCGTCGTACCGCATCCGGCCGGGGGCGATTTCCATAGAGCCGGCGCCCGCGAAAGAAGACCTGCGCTCCGTGTTCGGTCTCCTCTATCCGGACGTCGGCCATGGCATCTCAGTTGCCCAGGACGTAGGTGTTGTATGCCCGGGAGAAATTATCCTCCAGCTTCTCCGGGTCCACAAAGACACGCTGAACATCGTCGGCGGCCATCTCCTGAATAATATAGGAGAGGAAATTGTCGAAGATCGACAGACTCTCAGGCGCCGCCTCACGCTCATCAGCGAGTTGCAGGACCAACATCGTGTCGCGCAGAAGGACCGGTTCAGACACCTCGCCATCCTCCAAGCCAAACGCGTCAATGAAGAACTGTTCATCGAACGCTGCGTTGGCAAACGATTCCGCCGCCGGTGCTTGGATGCGTGAGAAGTACGGGAAGTTCCCGTAGTTCACCGGGAAGTATCCGGTCAACAACGGCGACTGGTCGATCTCTGCCGCCGCGGCATCAAATCCGCTCTCCAGGGCCACCGAGCGGAAGGACTCAGCCTGTTCACGGCTGTAGTCCTGGAGGAGGCCACGCTCAAAGGTGGTGA
>CAYTGY010000498.1:2219-2528 GCA_964437265.1 uncultured Spirochaetaceae bacterium
AGGTAGGTGCGAGCGTCCACCATCAGATCCGGATCAGCGGGTTCAGCCTCCACCGGAGCTTCGTCCACGCGGTAGATCGCCCAGCCAAAGGTGGTCTCATAGACCGGTGAGATCTCTCCAACCGGCAGGGAGAAAACTTGGTCGATCCACTCAAGGTTCTCGAAATCCGGCTCCAGCTCGTAGTAGTACACCCAGCCCATGTCTCCGCCCTCTTGGGCGTACGAGTCTGTGCTGTGGGCTCTTGCGAGATCTTCGAAGGTCGCCTCTCGCGAGACCGCTTGGCTGCGGATCTGTTCTGCCTCCTGCCGG
>CAYTGY010000499.1:0-2526 GCA_964437265.1 uncultured Spirochaetaceae bacterium
CTGAACCACGCGAGCATCATTGACGGCGTGCGGCTCTGCAAGGCGCAGCGGTTCGTCTATGAGAACTGCAACATGGAGAATCTTGAATCCGTGCTCAAGGAAGCGCAGTCCGCGCGCTATCGCGTGATCGCCACCGATGGTGTGTTCTCCATGGACGGGACAATAGCGGATCTCCAGGGTATCTGTCGGTTGGCCGAAGCGTATGACGCGCTCGTGTTCGTAGATGACAGTCATGCGGTGGGGTTTATTGGCGATTCCGGCAGGGGGACGCACGAGCTCCGCACTGTCATGGATCGTGTGGACGTCATCACCGGGACACTCGGAAAGGCACTCGGCGGCGCGAGCGGCGGATATACCGCCGGTCCCAAGGAGATCATTGATCTGTTGCGCCAACGGTCTCGTCCCTACCTCTTTTCCAACACGCTGGCTCCGGTGATCGCGGCTACGTCGGTCGCCGTGCTTGACCTCCTTGAGCACGACGATGCGCCCCGGCTTCGGCTGCGGGAGAACACGCGGTACTTCAGGTCAAAGATCTCCGGGATTGGGCTCTCGGTGCCCGCCGGCGAGCATCCTATTGTGCCGATCATGCTGGGAGATGCACGGTCGGCCCATGAGATGGCAGAATACCTGCTGGAGCGAGGCGTCTACGTGATTGGTTTTAGCTATCCGGTTGTGCCAAAAGGCAAAGCCCGCATTCGAACCCAGGTGAGCGCCGCGCATAGTCGTGAGGATTTGGACTACACGCTCGAGCAACTCGTCGGCGCCAAGCGGGCACTGGGGCTGTAGCATGGAGTCGGCACGACCGAGTGACCGCCGCACAGGCGGTCTTCTCATGTGCGTACTCGTCTACGCGGTTGCCGCTGCAGCGGCGGTAGGAGTGGTGCTACGGCTCCGGGGGATGTCATCTCTAGTGCAGGCCGCGGTAGCGGACGTGGTTGCCACGCTGGTTGTGTTCGTCGGCAGCCGCATCATGCGCAATTCCAGCATCTATGATCCGTACTGGAGCGTTGTGCCCCCGGCGCTTGCGGCGCTTTGGATGCATCCGGGGGGCTGGACGCCGGTTGAGATCATGGTTGCGGTTCTGGTGCTGTGGTGGGGTGCGCGCTTGACACTGAACTGGATCCGGCGGTGGCGCGGCCTGCGTGATGAGGATTTCCGGTATCAAGGACTGAAGTCGGACGCCGGCGCGCTGGAGGCTGTGGTGGATCTGTTGGGTATCCACCTGTTTCCCACCGTGCAGGTGTTTTTGGGTTGTCTGTCAATCTACCTAGTCGCGGTGGCTTCTTCAGAACGTATCAACGCAGCGGCGGTCCTGGCGGCAGTGGTTACCGTTGCCGCCATTCTCATTGAGACCGTAAGTGACCGGCAACTGCGGGAGTTCCGTTCCTCGGCGGGTGATGGTATCCTCCAAACCGGGCTCTGGGGGATTGTGCGCCACCCGAATTACGTGGGAGAGATTCTCTTTTGGTGGGGACTCTGGATATTCACGGTTGGGGCCGGAGCGTTTATGTGGTGGTCTCTGATCGGTCCCGTGGCGATCACCGTGATGTTTGCGTTGGTGAGCGTGCCGATGATGGACCGGCACCTGTGCGAGAAGAATCCGGCATACCGTGAGCATGTTGAGCGGAGTGCCGCGCTGGTCCCCGGCGTATATTGAGGGAGAAGGAGCAACAATGAGCTACACAGTCAGCGGTATACAGCAACTGGGTGTAGGCGTCTCCAACGTGGCCGAGGCGTGGGCGTGGTACCGGCACCACTTTGGGATGGATGTCCCCGTTTTTGGAGACGAGGCGGACGCGCCGCTCATGACGCGGTACACCGGTAATGAGGTCCAGAAGCGGAACGCAGTGTTGGCGGTGAACATGGCCGGGGGCGCGGGGTTTGAGGTCTGGCAGTTCACCAGCCGTACGGGCCGGCCGGCGTCGTTCACGCTGAGAGTAGGCGACACCGGTATCTACGCGGGAAAGATAAAGGCCGTTGATGTGAGAGCCGCGTACTCGTTTCTGTCGTCCGCAGGCGCCACCGTTTCCGGTGAGCCGGCCGCCGGGCCGGACGGGCAAGAGACGTTTTTTGTGACTGATCCGGCTGGGAACACGTTTCAGATTGTCCCGGCTGCCGACTGGTTCAGCGATCCGCGTGGAGTCACCGGGGGAGTTGCCGGTGCGGTTATCGGTAGCAGCGACATTGATGCGGTGATGCCGCTGTTCAGGGACATTCTGGGCTATGATCGGGTGCTCTACGACGAACGCGGAAGGTTTGATGACCTGAGCCGACTCCCGGGAGGCGACCGCGGCATGCGCCGCGTGCTGATAACGCATTCGCACGACCGGGTGGGACCATTTAGCCGGCTGATCGGCCGCTCGAGCATCGAGTTCGTCCAGCTCTTGGACGAATCACCGCGGAAGATCTTTGCGGATCGCTTCTGGGGCGATCTTGGATTCATCCATCTCTGTTTTGACGTGCGCGGGATGAACGACCTCGCAGCTGCATGCGCACATGCGGGATTTCCCTTCATGGTGGACAGCG
>CAYTGY010000500.1:0-2509 GCA_964437265.1 uncultured Spirochaetaceae bacterium
CCGGCCTCCTGTCCCTTCACGTGAAGCGTTACCGGCTCCCCAAAGGCAAATTCGCCGGCGCAATGCTCGTGCGTGGTCTCGCTGACCAGCACCGAGTTGGTTCGCGCCACGGACTCCAATCGGCTGGCTACCGTCATGGCGTGGCCGGTCACCACCTCATACTGTCCGCGTCGTCCTGTGGTGATCAGTCCGGTGTTCACGCCCATCCGGAACTCCAGGTGAATGCTCCGGGACGCGAGGCGCGCGTTCAGCCGCTCGATCTCTTCCTGGAAGTCCAGTGCGGCGTTAACTGTCCTGGCCGGATCATCTTCGTGAATTGCCGGGGCGCCAAAGACCGCCACCATCGCGTCGCCAATATACTTCTCTACGCTACCGTCATACCCGTGGACAATCGACTCGAATCCGCTGAAGACCTCCGTCATCAGCGCGTCCATCTCCTCCGGATCCATCCGTTGTGAGAGCGCGCTGAAGTCTTTCATGTCCGCAAACAACACGGTAACGAAACGGCGTTCACCAGACCGAAGATTCTCAGCCGGACGTTCCACGGCGACGCTCCCGCGCTATACGCTCTGCTCGAAGAGCTCGGTGAATTGTTGCTTGGCCTGGTCGATCACCTGACCGTACTGTTGCTGCAGGTGCGAGAGGTTCTGAGACAACGCCTTGCTGAACTCAGGGTCGGATGCGGGATCCAGTCGGACCCGGGTGCCCGCCTGACGACTCATCTCTTGCTCCCGCTGTCTGATCCTTGCGCTGAACTGATTGCGTAGGGTCTCAATCAGCTGCTGCTTGTTGTCAAGATACTGCTGAAGCAGTTGCTCAACCTGCTCCATGATGTTGCGGACGCTTCGTTTGTCCCGGATCACCAGCTCCAAGCCGGAGGCGATGGTCGAGAGCTTCTGCACGTCCGCCTCCGCCGTCGGCAGCGCGATATGCGAAAGCAGAACCTGCAAGAATCCTCGTTTCACATTTGGTCGCTGAGCCTTCTCAGTCTTCCCAAGGCGGGAAGCTGCGTCTCCCGAAGGATTCTCCATATACTGTCCGGCCAATCGCATCCCAAGTTGGCGCGACTCGTGCGCCTCCAGACTGGCCCGGTCACCCTTGACGTCGGCCGTACGCTCCAGTGCCAACTCAAGTGCGGTCTTGATCTCACCCATGCGCTGTATACTACCGATATTGGCGGCCGCTTTCCAGCATGCCTTCCTCGGTCGCAACGAACTGCACCGCCCGGTCCGTCGGTTCAGCCGGCACCGCGTCCAGGAGTTGGCACCGGTAGCAGAGTCCCATGCTCGTGAGATGCTCTTCATGCTCGGTCAGGAAACGGTCGTAGTAGCCTCCGCCCTGGCCGAGTCGTCTCCCGCACGGGTCAAAGGCCAGTCCAGGACAAATGAGCAGCGTCTCAGGATGGGTCGGCTCCCATCGCGGTGCATCCGGCAGGGGCTCTCGCATTCCGAACCGGTGCGTTGCAAGCTGATCGGTGCGGTGATACCGGTGGAACACAAGCCCGTCGGTGGTGACGCGTGGCAAGAAGACCGCTTTCCGGCATGTGATCGCCCGCTCCATGAGCGGAGCCGTATCAATCTCTTGTGACATAGACAGGAATAGTAGTACCTCATCCGCCTGCTTCCACGCGCCGCTTGATGCCACCGCTGCCGTTGCGTGCTCGCTGCAGCGCGCGCGTGCGAGCGCGGGGATTTGGCGGAGCCTGGTGCGCATCTCGCGTCGCAGCGTACGCTTGTCCACGGCCGGTATGGTATCACATTCCCCGCAGGCACAAAAAAGCCTGCCCTTTCGGGCAGGCAAGGGAGAGTGGGATGTTCCGCCGGGTCGCTGCCTTTCGGCCGAGGGATGCTCACCGACGGATAGGGGAGCTTGTTTGGTCACCCCGGCAGTTGCTACCGGAGTGAACCGAATCTACATAATCTATAATATCACAAAGAACAGGAAAGTCAATACCTTTCTCAAAGGTTCTGTATCGAATGTGTCGACGATAGGTCTACTTCCATGCCACCATACTAACCGAATGTTTAATAAACCGCAAGCACCGCGGTCGAAAATCGCGTTAGGAAGCCTGATCAGCAATGGAGAACTCCGTCGGAGCGACGAAGAGACCGTCGAGCGGATCAGGGAGAATCCGGATCACCAGCGGCCCCTCCCGCCGCGGATCATCTCATGCTGGACGCGTTTCGTGCGGTTCGGTTATAATGCGTCTTCACATTAGTCACAAAGGAGTGTGCAAAAATGAAGAAACTACTTCTTCTCACGTTGGTTCTTTCATTGTTCGCGCCGATCGCGCTGTTTGCGTCGGCTTCGAGCGAAGAACCTGCAGCGGGCGATGAGCCGATGGTGCTCAACTGGAACCTTGGCGCAGATCCCAAGCACCTGGATCCAGGCCTCAACGGCGCGACCGACGGTAGCGACGTTGCAAACAATACGTTCGAAGGTCTGACCCGAGAGCGAAACGGTGAAGTGTTCCCCGGTATCGCCGAGAGCTGGGAAGTCTCAGATGACC
>CAYTGY010000501.1:0-2507 GCA_964437265.1 uncultured Spirochaetaceae bacterium
CCATCGCGGTCATGGCGAACCTTGATCTCACGGTCGCCGCGCTCACCACGCTCGCGCTGATGACGCTCATTGCACACAACTTCTTTGTAGAGCTAGCCGTGATGCGGTCCACCGGAAGCAGTCTACTGCGCATGCTGGTGCTGCGCGTGCTGGCGTCGCTGCTTGCCGCGTGGCTGCTGAGCCTCCTGCTCCCGGCGGCGCTTGATGTCCCGGCAACTGGGATAGCCGGCGCCGAGAGGGATGCCGCGGCAACTACCTTCGGGGCGGCGCTGACCGCTTGGCTTGCCGGCACCGGAATGCTTATCGCGAAGGTTGCGACAATCTTGCTTGCGCTGATGATGGGGGAGCGGCTCCTCCAGGCGCTTGGCGTTATCCGCCGGCTGGGTGAACGGCTACGCCCGCTGATGGTGGTTTTTGGGTTGCCGGAGGACACCGCCTTCTTGTGGTTGGTCTCCAATACGCTCGGCCTTGCATACGGAGCCGGTGTTCTCCGAACCGAGGTTGCGGAGGGGAGGCTGAGCCGGGAGGACGGTGACCTGCTCAATCACCACTCGGCAATCTCGCATTCGCTGCTCGAGGATACGCTTCTGTACGTTGCGCTGGGAGTGCCGGCGCTCTGGATCATCGTTCCCCGCGTGGCGCTTGCGGTGGTGGCGGTCTGGCTCCGCCGGGCCGAGTTGCAACTGCTCAGGCGGTACCAGAGATCCGCAGGGCCTGCCGCGTGACCGCGGGCGCTTTGCGGATGGGGGCAAGGCACCGTACAATACGGCCATGGAACTCTACCTCCTTGACGGGTACAGCCTGGTCTACCGCTCCTACTTCGCATTCATGCGCAATCCTCGCATCAGCCCGCGGAACAAGAACGCATCCGTTGTGTTCGGCTTTTTCCGGTCGCTCTTTGCCATCCTCAATGACCGCTCACCGTCGCACTTTGCCGTAGTCCTGGACTCCACCGTCCCCACCTTCCGGCACAAGAAGTACGCCGAGTACAAGGCAACGCGGGAGAAGTCCCCGGATGATCTCCGTGACCAGATTCCGGTAGTAGAAGAGATCCTCTGCCAACTCAACATTCCGGCAATCCGGTGTCAGGGGTATGAGGCGGATGATGTGATGGCTACGCTGGCCACGTGCTGCAGCGAGCGGGATGTTCGGTGCTACGTCATCAGCGGCGACAAGGACCTGCTCCAGCTGGTTGACGGCTCGGTGGTTGTGCTGAAGCCTGAGAGCGGCGGTGGATTCACCGAGCTCGATGCCGCCGGCGTCGAGGAGGCGTGGGGGGTACGGCCGGATCAAATACTCGACTACCTTTCGTTGGTCGGTGACAGCTCAGATAATGTGCCGGGAGTGAAGGGAATCGGCGCCAAGACCGCCGCGGCGCTGCTCTCTGAGTTCCAGACGCTGGACGGCATCTACAACCACCTTGATCAGGTGAAGAGCAAGAGCCAACAAGCAAAGCTTGAAGACGGCAAGGAGGACGCGTATCTGAGTCGGGAGCTGATCACGCTCGCGACCGACGCTCCGGTTGAGCGATCTCTTGAGGAGCTTGCGCTCCCCCGTCTGACCCTTGAGCGCGCCATACCGTTCTTTGAGGCTGAGGGGATGCGTACCATCGTTAGCGATCTGCGCTCAGAGCTGACCGAAGCCGCGGGTGACGCTGAGCCGGTAGACGATCCGGAGCTCACGGCCCGCATCGAGGCGGCCGCTGAGCGTCGCCTGGTCTCCTCATCCGGGGACGAGGTAGCTCCGGAGATTGGTGGAGACCCGCAACCGTCGCTGGATCCCTCCGGGGCCATGAAGGATCCCGGCGACGCCGTGCGCGGGGGCGCCGCGTCGCGCAGCGCCCGGAAGGACGTCGGCTCCTCCCGGGCGGCGGCTCGGTCCGCGCCGGAGCCGCCGGTGTACACGCCCCGGCCGGAGGACGGCGCTGCGGGCTCCTACGAGCTGGTTGAAAGCCTGGAGTCGCTCGACCGGTGGTGCGACCGCGTGCGCGCGGCCGGGCGCTGCGCGTTTGATAGCGAGACCACATCGGTGGACGCCATGGTGGCACAGCCGGTTGGCTTCTCACTCTCGGTAGGGCAGCAGACCGCGTGCTACATACCGCTCCACGGCCCGGCGGGGCCAATGTTGCCGGCCGGCGAGGTCCGTGCGCGCCTCAGGTCGCTCCTGGAGGACCCGTCCATTCGTGTAATTGGGCAGAACCTGAAGTACGACTACAAGGTCTTGAGCCGCTGGGGTGTTGAGATCGCCACTCCCTACTTTGACACCATGATCGCCGCGTGGCTCCTGGACACTGAGGCAAACAGCGTGGGCATGGACACGCTTGCGACGCAGTATCTGGGATACACCACCGTCCACTACGATGACGTGGTGCCAAAGACGGCCCGCGGTGAAGAGCCGCACACCTTTGATGAGGTTCCGCTCGACCGCGCCACTGAGTATGCGGCCGAGGACGCTGATGTCACGTTCCGGCTCTTTGGAGTGCTCAGCGCGTTGCTCGCCGAGCGCGG
>CAYTGY010000502.1:0-2495 GCA_964437265.1 uncultured Spirochaetaceae bacterium
GCACCAGCCGGGGCTGGATGCGTTCGGCTACCTGATCCGCAATCGACTGGAGCTGGGCGTCGGTCAGGTCCATGGTTTGGTTCCTCAGATACCGAGTGTCCTCTTGACGTCCGACAGTGGAACAGATTCAGCATTTTGCTCTGCTCGCTTCGCGTCACGGAGATCGCGGAGGTCCTCGTAGTCACACAGTTGCTCCCTCATCTGCTCGTATTCCTCGTACGTGATGATGACGAACTCCTTCTTCCCGTCGCGTTCGAGCACCCGCGGGTTGATATCCATGATAGTCCTCCTACCGATACGCTTCTCTACGGTGGACGATCCGATAGACAACGATCCGGTCGCCGTTGTCGACTTCGAACAGCACCCGATAGTCCGCGACTCGCAGCCGATATTCAGGCGTGTGGTTGGTGAGGCGCTTGACGTCACCGGCAAGACCGTCCTGTAGGCGCTCGATATGCTCAATTATCCGACGTACGGTAACTCGCTCGAGCTTCCGAAGATCCTTGACCGCACGCGGCTTGAGCTCAATCGAGTAGCCCATACATAGAGTATACCAGAATACGGCACACGGTGCGTGCTACGCCAGAAACTGGTACACCGTCATCAGCGTGGTCAGCACCAACCGCGGCTGGATCCGCTCCGCAATCTGGTCTGCAAGTGACTGGAGCTGGGCGTCGGTCAGGTCCATGGTTTGGTTCCTCATACCCAATATACCATGAACGGCATCCGTGGTGCTTGCGTTTGGCGGCCAGGTTGGGCAGAAGGACCCGCGCGGGCTAGGCCCAGATCCGCTCCGCGCCCAGCGCGCTCAGCGACTCATCGCGGCTTGCCACCGGGATGGACTCCAGGATGCTCTGCGCAGCAAGCATTCGATCAAATGGATCCCGATGCAGAGCGGGTATGGACCCGGCGCGCAGGGCATGGGCCGACGAGATGCCGAGTTGGACAAAGCCGTCCGCGAGCAAACGCTCCTCCCACTCGGCAACGACCTTGCCACCAGCAGGATACTTCCCAATCCGGTGTTTGGTGGCGATCTCCCATGCGCTTGCCGCACTGACCACTACGCGGTTCGCGCGATCGGTCAGGAGCGCAAGCACCCGGGGAGAGAGCCGCTGCGGCTCAGACCACCACCACAAGAGCACATGCGTGTCCACCAGCAGGGTCACCGCTCCCACTCCGCGAGCTCGTCCTCGCTCAGCGGCTCGAAGAAGCTCTCCGGGATGGTATCCGGATAGCGCCCGGCTTGCCGTGGCGCCGGCACCTCCAACGGCATCAGCCGAGCATACGGCGTCCCAGCCTTCGCCAGAATGATCTCCTCACCGGCGTGCGCCCGTTCGAGCAACGCCGAGAAATTCGTTTTTGCCTGATGCACGTTGATCATGATGCAATCAAATTAGTCCATAAATCGGACTAAGTCAACCACGGACCCCATGCCGGCGCGGTTGCCTGCTACGCCAGAAACTGGTACACGGTCATCAGCGTGGTGATCACCAAGAATCCCACGCCGATCATCCATTGCTGGACCGAGAACCGTTTGTCCACGTAGTGGATAAGGTCGTCAAACCGCTTGTCGATCTGCTCAAACCGCTTGTCGATCTGCTCAAACCGCTTGTCGATCTGCTCGAAGCGCTTGTCGACGGCCTCAAACCGCTGGTCAACATGGCGCATGTACTCTTCAAAGCGCGTCTCAAACGAATCGAACCGCGCCTCCAGCCGCGCTACCTGTTCACCAAGCTCACGCTGGCTCTGGTAGAACTCCGGCGGCAACTGCACCATCGCCGGCTGCGAAGCCGGCACAATACTCGCGCGCACGCGCTCGGCGACGGTCTCTACGAGTGACTGGAATTGGGACTCAGTCAGGTCCATGGTTTGTTCCCTCACACAAGTATAGCACGGGTCTGTGGTCGGTGGTGCTTCACTTCCTACGCCAGAAATTGATACACGGTCATCAGCGTGGTCACCACCAGGAAGCCCGCCCCGATCAGCCACTGCTGGAAGCCCAACCGCTTGTCAACGGCCTCAAAGCGCTTGTCCACCGCGTCGAACCGTTTGTCCACGTAGTGGAGCAGGTCGTCAAAGCGCTTGTCGATCTGCTCAAAGCGCTTGTCGATCTGCTCAAAGCGCTTGTCGACGGCCTCAAACCGCTCCTCGAGCCGCGCCACCCGCTCAGCGATCTCCCGCTGGCTCTGATAGAACTCCGGCGGCAACTGCACCATAGGCGGCTGCGAAGCCGGTGGCGCAACGGCGGACACCAAGGTCCCCCGCACACGCTCGGCGACGGTCTCTACGAGTGACTGGAATTGGGACTCAGTCAGGTCCATGGTTTGTTCCCTCACACCAAATATATCACACCTGTGGTCCGTGGTGCTTCACTTCATGCGCGGCATTTCACCACCCCGTGATTTGCTTGCTGATTGATTCCATCAGGGCCGCAAGCTCACTATGAAAACAAAATCCGGTTGGACGTAGTATAAACCGCTGCCCAGCAACACGTT
>CAYTGY010000503.1:0-2483 GCA_964437265.1 uncultured Spirochaetaceae bacterium
GACGACGGCGAGTACTCGCTTCGTCGTCAGAACGTTCTTGAGATGATTGCCTCCGCTACGTTGCTCCGCAATGATACGGACGGAGCTGAACAGGCGCTTGCGGAAATCGAGCGCCTGGTGGTAAGCGGGAAGTCTGATGTGACCGAGCGACTACAGCAGGCACGCGCCAAAGGATGCCTGATGCGCGGAGAGTATGGACGCGCGCGCGCACTGCTCCGGGATCTGGAATCGAAGACTGCCGACGGACAGGAGTTTCGACATCAGCGGCTAATTCTGTCCAGTCTTGCAAACTACCATCTGTGCGATTGGCATGAGCTGCCGCGCATTGGCGAGGCGATTGTCGCGGCGCGCCCCAAACATGCGGCGAACCTGTCCCAGGTGAACGCTCATATCGCCGTGGCCACGCACGCCACCGGCAGAACCGGTGCTGAGGGGTACCTACAACAGGCGGAGTTCAACGCGTCGCAGATCCGTAACGACTTTGACGCGGTGGATGCCCAGCGAACGTTTGCCGAATGCTGTCTGATCATGGGACGCGACGAGCAGGCCGAGCGGATCGCTGCGGAAGCCGCTGCGATAGGGCTTCGCCACTCTGCCACGTACCCAGTGTTCACCCTTCTCATGCTATTGGTCGAGATATGGTATCAACGGGCCCAGGAGCAGCCGGTTCACTTCTATCTGACAGAGGCAGGGTTCCTGCTTGAGCGCGGCTACCTGGTTCGAAGCCGCGACGCCATGCTGTACCACTATTTCCGTTGGAAGACGGACCCGCGGGACACTGCTGCTCGCGAATCCGCGCAGGCGCATCTGACTACGGAGCTTGACCGCATTGGCGACCCCGCGCTCGCGCGCGCCTTCCTTGCGACCCGGCACTACAACCGCGTCGCGACCGAGCTCCAGGTTACGGTCCCCGCATAACTTGACACGGTTGCGGGCAAGTGATAAGAGCTATCGACATGGAGCAACAGGATATCCTGAAAGCACTCAAGGCAGTATCGCTCTTTCAGTCACTCAATGATCGACTCCTGAGCGGTCTGTCAAAGGCCTGCACAGTTCGTGAATACTCCACTGATGAAGCGATCGTAAAGCAGGGCAACCCCGGCATAGGACTCTTCGTCATTGTCTCCGGGCGTGTGAAGATTGTGAAGACAAACGAGCGCGGAAAGCGACTCGAGCTTGCGACGCACGGTCCCGGAGAGGTCATTGGTGAGTTCGCGGTACTGGATGGCGCACCACGAAGCGCGGATGTGGTTGCGGTGGAAGACACCACGTGCCTGGTGCTCAGCTCATGGGACTTCAAGGGATTCATGGAATCTCATCCTGAGGTCGCGCTCCACATCCTTCCGATGGTGGTGCAGCGGTTCAGAGAGACCAACGAAGCGCTGACCGGCATGCAGGAGCAGCACGGCCGCCGCGCGTAGGCGCTGCACAGCCGGCACCCCAGTTCACTAAGGAGACATTCATGCAGCGAACATTCGTGATGTTGAAGCCCGGCGTCTTGCAACGTGGGCTAGTTGGAGAAGTTATTGGCCGGATTGAGCGCAAGGGACTGAAGATTGTTGCCCTGAAGATGATGAGGATCCCCAAGACCTTGGCGGAAACTCATTACGGCGAGCACGTCGAGCGACCGTTCTTCCCGGATCTGATTGGGTACATAACCTCCGCGCCGGTGATGGCGATGGTGATTGAGGGTGAAGAAGCAATAGGCCGGTTGCGAATGCTCTGCGGCGCAACCAAGGTTGAACAGGCGTTGCCTGGGACCATTCGTGGCGACCTTGCCACGCAGACCCAGATGAACATTATCCATGCGTCCGACTCGCCGGAGAGTGCGGAGCGCGAGGTAGGGTTGTTCTTTGAAGACGATGAGATCATTGAGTACGAAGGGGGCAACGAAGCGTGGCTCTAAGCCGCCACGCTGGACGCTTGACTCCATCTATCCGGGCTTTGATAGCCCCGAGTACCAGGCGGCGACGGATGCGTTCCGAAAGACCGTCCAAACGCTCCTGAAGCGCATTGAGGATACTGATGCGCTCAAACAGACTCCGGACAAGTGGCTGAAGGCGGTGATCAAGAGGCTTGACGCCGCCACGGGCCTCTACGAGACGCTGGGCAACTACGTCTACTGTGCATTCTCTGTCAACACGCAAGATGAGACGGCTACCAGAGAGCTCAACCGGGTTGAGCGGGATGGGCTGCTGCTCAAGGACGCGATGGTGCGGCTGCGGGAGCGCCTCAAGAGCATCCGCAAGCGCCTTCCCAAGCTGATCGCGGCAAGCAAGTTGCTGACACAGCACGAGTTCTTCATCAACGAACAACTCAGGTTCCAAGCAAAGCAGATGAGCATTGCGGAGGAGAGCCTGGCGGCGGATCTCTCATTGCCCGGAGCCGACGCATGGGGTCGGCTACAGGAGTCGGTCTCCTCAACGCTCTCGGTACCGTGGGACGGTGAAGAGCAGAAGACCGTCGTAGAGCTCCGGGCCCTG
>CAYTGY010000504.1:0-2476 GCA_964437265.1 uncultured Spirochaetaceae bacterium
GTACGCACTGTCATTGAAGCTCTTGTCTCCACTGCCACCGACATCAAAAACGATACCAATCTGGAACTCGGGCTCCGCGTCTCCGGCAGGGGCAGCTGCGCCCTCTTCGCCGTCTCCGCCTGCGAATGCCATACCTGCTGCTACAAGAAGTGCGAGCAGCACCAACCACAGTTGTCTCATGTTTTCCTCCCAAGGAAGTGAACTAACGGATCTGTAATACGGCTACGGTAGCGTGCGCTCTGCCGCTTGTCAAGCTTCACCTGCGTCTTCCGGATCATCAAAGACGCCGCCGCGCTTGTTGTCCATCAGCCTGCGCTCCAAGAACTCAGTGTCCAGTTGAAGGCGCCGCGCCAGCTCTTGGACCTGCGCGGCAGAGAGTAGGTTTTGCTCAACAAACAGAAACAGCAGCGCCCGCTCGGCAATGCAATGAACCCGCAAGGCGTTCATGTTCAGCTCATCACCCGGCTGATCGTAGCGAGCTGCGAAGTGCCGGTAGAGCTCCGACTCCGCGGGGTCTGTGGAGAGGGCACGGAGCTCCTCCTCGAGCGGGTGGAGGTTTCCGCGACTGGCTTCTTCGCCAAGTGGCTTCAGGAACAGATAGGTGTACTCCTTCCCCGGAAGGTAGTGGTGTTCGTCGCACCGTGTGCAGTAGTTCGGTTCGCGCGGATCGTCCTTCTCCCGGTCGCCGCCAATGACAATCAATGGATCGAAGTACAGCGCGGGGCATTCAACCCCATCAATACGGTAGTACCGGTATGTGTAAAAGGAGTCCGCAAGACACTCTTCATGCTCGCAGTAGGCGGTAAGCGGGAACACATCCGTGGCTACTTCAAGCAACAACCGGGCGGTCGCGTTGAAGATCTCCTTCCGGAAATTGAGCAGCAACGTGGGAAACACAAACACCAGGCCGCGCTGTCTGCTTTCTCGCTCTATGACGTAGGCCAACCGTTCATCGTAGAAGGAGGCCTCATCCACAATCCACGTGCCATGCTCGGGGTGCTCGGAGAGCAACTCCTCAAGAGAGAAGCTAGTGTCGATGTGGGCAATGTTCCGGCCACACCGCTCGTACCCGCCCCGGTACGCCAGTGCGTCGGCCGGGTAGTCGGTGAACCGCTGTTGGTCAAGGCTGAAGCGCACTACAAAGACATTCCGACGGTCGGCGTGCCCTGAGCGGGTCAAGCGCTGTAGCCGCGGTGATTTGCGCGCGAGCACGCGCGCATCACGCCACACCCGCGCCGTATACTCGGTCTTGCCCGAGCCCATGGGACCGATCACCAGGATCCTCCGCGAAGACCGGGTGAAATCGAAGTGACTCACCCCGTGATGGATGGTGAACTCAGGAAAACCGAGACTCTTCAAAAAGCTAACGGTATCAGGCGCACCAAAGAGCTGTTCCATTGGGCGCCGAGTCTACCATGAAGCGCTCACTTGACTCCACTGCGGGAGCCTGACACAGTAGGAGTGTGGCCAAGATCATCATTGTTTCAAACAGAATGTCCACTTCAGTGTCCATTCAGGACGGCATACCCCAGTTCACGTCCAGTGTAGGTGGCCTGGCGACCGGGCTGTCGTCCATGCATGAACGGGAGGGAAGCCTCTGGATCGGTTGGAGCGGGGTTCCCGATGATACGCTTACCGACGCCCAGCGTGAGACTATCTCGCGCCGGCTTCATGATGAGCACGGGAGCGTTGCGGTGCCGCTGACCTCCGAGGAGATCGATTCGTTCTACCTGGGATTCTGCAACAAGATCGTGTGGCCGCTGTTTCACTACTTCCCCACGTACGTGGACTACGACGAAGAGCTCTGGAACCGCTACCAGGCAGTCAACCGGAAGTTCTTTGACTACCTTGCACCGCATGTTGAGCCGGGAGACTACGTCTGGGTGCACGACTATCAGCTCATGCTGCTGCCGGCGTTGATCAAGGAGCATCAACCGGACACGAAGCTCGGCTTCTTCCTCCACATTCCCTTCCCCTCCTACGAAGTCTTCCGGCTACTGCCGTGGCGCGAGGAGCTGCTGGAAGGACTACTTGGCGCGGATCTCGTTGGCTTTCACACCTACGACTACGCCCGGCACTTTCTCTCCAGCGTGCGACGCCTGCTGGGCCACGATCATCGGCTGGCGAGCATCACGTATCACACCCGCGTGGTGAAGGTGGACGTGTTCCCCATGGGGATCGACTACGACAAGTACTCATCCGCAGGCGACGTGGAGGCAGTCAAGCAGGAAAGTCAGGCCATTGCGGCGCAGCAGGCCGGTCGCAAGCTGGTACTCTCCGTGGACAGGCTTGACTACTCCAAAGGAATCCTGGAGCGTCTGCGGGCGTTCCGCGAGTTCCTCGCGCTCTTTCCGGAGATGCGTCGCCGCGTTGACATGATCATGATCGTCGCGCCATCCCGAACGTCGGTGCCGCATTACCAGGAGCTCAAGCGGGAGGTAGACGAACTGGTCAGCAGCATTAACGGCGAGTACGG
>CAYTGY010000505.1:0-2469 GCA_964437265.1 uncultured Spirochaetaceae bacterium
CAGGTTGAGCCTGATCCGGTCAAACAGCGTGGCGGTGAGCCCTACACCGGATTTCACGTTCTGGAAGCTGGGAAAGCTGAGGGTTGTACCCGTGGTAAGCTGAAACCGATCTCGGACAACGGGATCAAACTGAAATGAGAACTGCGGGGTGAACGGAGCAGGTACGCCGCCGGCTCCGGCGACGGGCGTCATCCACCTGCCGGCGTTTTGCAGCGTCGCGCCCCACCGGACATTCGATAGGCGTCCCACGGTACCGGGAGTGTGGAGTACGCCCAGATCAAGCGCGACGCCAATGTCGAACTGGTCGGCGCGACCAAAGAGCGTGCGCAGGCCAATTCCTGCTGCGAGCTCCGGGTAGAGATCTTTGGCGGCTGTCGCATTGAGTGCGAAAATGGTGCCGAGTGGAAAGTCCGCCAATCCGGAGCGGATAATGTGCAGGCTGCCGCCAAAAACCCCATACGCAGTTGGCACTGCGCCGGCTACATTCAGGACATTGCCGCCCCACCCTTGGTCGCCGAAGTCGACAAGGGCCAGATAGTTCAGATCCGCGCCCGGGCGCTGGGTGAAACCGCTTGAGGCGGGATTGATGGAATCCGCCGCGGGCGTTGCAGTACTTGCAACGGACACACCTTAGGCCAGAAAGAACGGTGAGAAGAGCTCGTAGAGCTCATCTGAGCCCGGAACAGGGTCATATTGTGGCCAGACATTTGCCCCGGTGCAGAAGACGACGGCCACAGCAAGAAAAAGTGTGCGTTTCATATATCTCCAGTAAAACGCTTTTCCTGGAGGAACCGTTACAGCGCGGCGTAGTACTGCTCGACGCGCTGCATCTCCTCTATGGAAAGCTTTCCGTAGAGCCGCATTGCGATACGCTCGCAAAGCTGCTGCTGGAGGTCATCTAGGTCTGCTTCGTGTTTGCGAAGATACACGAGCAGCCCAACCAATTCCTTGTGCGTGAACGTGAACGTCTCTTCCGAGCCTTCTTCGCTCACAGGTTGACCTCCAAACCCTCTTCTGAAATGTACACCTCAAGCTCCGTGTTGCCCAGGTTCTTGGCATACCACCGGGCGGAGGTGAGATTGCGGTACAGTCTCTGGTCGTCGTAGCCGGGGTCATGATGGTAGAGGTAGAGCTGCTTGATGCCCCATGCAGAGGCGAAATCGACGCCAAGGCTGAACGAGCTGTGTCCCCAATCGTACTTCTCAATCGCCTCACCCAGCGTGTACTGGGTGTCCAGGATGATCATGTCCACATTGCCGTAGAACGCGCGGTTCTTCTCCGTCCGTTCGAAGTCCGACTGCTGGAGCTCCATGTCCGTGCAGAAGACAAACGAACCGCCACTGTCCGCGATTCGATATCCTACAGCCCCTCCAGGGTGTTTGTGGAGTTTCCAGTCCACCGTACCGGGGCCAAGCTCAATCGGACCCTCCTCCAGGGTCTTGAAGGTGAAATTGCTCTCCATTGTGCCGTCCATGGTCACCGGGAAGTACGGCGGGCGCATGTGGTTGAGCACGTGGTCCTTGAAGTTGGGCATTGGCGAGTAGAAGGTAATTGTTACCCGCGGATTGTATGCCGGCCCAAAGAACGGAAGGCCTTGCAAATGATCGTAGTGGAAGTGCGTCAAGAAGATGTGGAACTCGCGGACCGGCGACGGCTCCTTGGCCAGGTAGCAGGCGAGCTCGCGAATGCCGCTCCCGGCATCAAGAATGATGCAGGTGTTGTCATCCAGACGTGCCTCAATGCACGCGGAATTGCCGCCATAGGTGCCGAACAGCCATGGCGGTAGAGAAGCAAGGAACGCTTCACGGCTTGTCGGGCTTTCCAGGTCCGATGGACGAACGCGCTGCACTACGGCGGCGATCTTGCTGCGGAGCTTGTCCGGATGGAGCGGTGCCGGTACTGATCCGCGAACGCCCCAGAAACGCACTCTCATGACAGTGTTATCCTTCCCGTCTCTTCATCAACACTATCGACATCCAGCGGTGGGTTCTCCAATCGCGCGGCTAGCCACTCCTGCACAACCCCAGGCGGATGTAGTGTTCCCACGCCAATCCCCGGACAGCTCTCCGCTGCCGACTCCCACGCCTGACAATCCGCGGTGAAACCACTCCAGAATGGAAAGCTGCGACATTGCAGCGGCCGGTGTTCGTACACCGCGCAGGCGCCGTCCCGCCAGAAGATGCAATCCATGTTCGGTTGCTCCCCGAGGCTCAGGCGCTTCACAACACCCATATCCACGACCCGGCAGAATCGTCGTATCACCTGTGTCTGGCTGAGGTTCAGCCCTGCACAAAGGCTGCGGAGATCTGCGCGTGAAAGCCATACATAGCCGGAATCAAAGCGACAGCACGCAGAGCATCGGGAGCAAGAAAAGTGAAGACCCGCAGATGAACGCGGGTCTCCAACGTGAGCCATATTACCGTGCGTTTCCATGTGAGGTTGGGGAGAGAAGGATTCGAACCTTCGAAG
>CAYTGY010000506.1:0-2468 GCA_964437265.1 uncultured Spirochaetaceae bacterium
GCGGGTTCATCCATGACCCCCACGGGATTGTCCAAGAGAAGCTGGGGTTCGTGATGGAGCTCAAGAACATCCGTCGTGGGCGCATCAGCGAGTATGCCGAACGCTTCTCCTGTGAGTACCACAGCGGCACGCGTCCGTGGGGAGTCGCCTGCGACGCAGCGTTCCCAAGCGCCACACAGAATGAGTTGGAGGAGACCGACGCGAAGGCGCTCGTTGCGAACGGATGTACGGTGGTTGCGGAAGGCGCAAATATGCCGTCCACCCCAGAAGCCGTGGACGTTTTCTTGAAGTCCGGCGTCCACTTTGGCCCCGGCAAAGCGGCCAACGCCGGCGGTGTGGCAACATCAGGCCTGGAGATGAGCCAGAACGCCATGCGTCTGTCGTGGCCCGCGGAAGAGGTGGACGCCCGACTGCGAGAGATCATGCACCGGATCTTCGTAGCAACGGCGAACGCCGCGGAAGAATATGCAACAAAAGGTGACTATGTATCCGGCGCCAATATCGCCGGGTTCATCAAGGTCGCCGACGCGATGCTCGATCAAGGACTCGTGTAGATCAGGCATGTCTGGCGGAGTGCGTCCGCGTGAAGAGTAAGCTTCCCCACGGAGCTCGCCTCTATCACGCGGACCACATCCTGCCACGGGCCTGGGTCGGGCACCAATCCCGCAAGTGACGACGGCCGCCCCTCCAGAAACTCCCAGTTCAGCCGGTTCTCAGGACGGGCAAGGAAATGCGCTACATAGAGGGTGTTCATCTCCACCAGATCGTTGAAGAAGTGCGTCCCAAGCGAGAGGTCCGGGATCAGCCCTTCGTGTAGCGTGTCCACCTCCACCACCACTGAGGCGTTGTTGATCTCGCTGAACGAGACCGGGATTCCGAGCGATGGGGTGCTGCTTCCCCAGCGGCCGGGGCCAATCAGCACCACCGCCCCGGAGATACCCTCAGACAACTTGGAAACCCGCCCGATAAGGCGGGCCAATGCGTACCGCCGTTCTTCCGGCAGAACGCTATACGCCTCCGGGGACACGTAGATTACCCGGGCAATCGCCATCCGCCGCCCGGGGCCAATCACCCCGCCGGTGGACCGCAAAATGATCTGTTCCTCCGGCACATCCGGCAACTCGGTTAACGGCTCCTCCCCGGAGGTGCTTGCCGCAAATGGGCGGCACTGGACAACGTCCACCTGGTAGCCCCCGTCGCGCGTCATATTGGCGGTAAACTCAATGTCTACCTCCGTGCCATAGCCGGAGCGAACCGTATGGACAATGTCGCGCAGCGTGTCCACCACGCTGCCGTTCTTGAGCGCCGGGTCAAAGGTCAGAATCCATCTCGCCTCTTTGCCGTGGCCGTGGGCGCGGGCTTCCCGCTCCGCCTCGCGGTCGCGTGTTGCCACCAACTCCAACGGGATGGACGGACACTCCCGGAGCAGGTCCTGGAAGTGGATGCTTTTTGGCGTGTTCTCCGCCAGATCTATGACGTCAATGCGGCGCTGCGTGTGCCGCTTCACCGCGTCAAAGCTCGACTCAGGGCGACGGTCGGGGGCATTCAGCGCGACCACTCGGGTGTAGTCGTCATCCCACCGGTCAACGGCACGGGTACCGAGACCGAATACCAGGCGCATCACTCCCGCCTCAGGCTCAATCTCTTGGCTCCAGACATACGGGTTGAACGAGTAGAGCACGCCGGCAAGCTGGGGGAAGAAGTAGCGTCCGTACGTGCCCCCCGAAACACGCTGCACCAGGAGAGCCATCTGCTCGTCGCGTTCCAGAACACCACGGCGCTTGCGATAATTCAGCGCCTCCTCGCTCATTGTGCTCGCGTACACGCGACGAATCGCGTCAAGAAGCGCGGACAGCCGCTCATCAGGCGACCCCTGGTTGGCGCAGAAGACCGAGTCGTACTTGCCGGAGAACGCGTTCCCAAAGTTGTCCTCCAGCAAGCTGCTCGAGCGCACAATGATGGGAGCATTGCCAAAGTACTCGAGCATGTCCTCAAAGCGTCGGACAATGTAGTCTGGGAAGGTGCCCAGGAGTATCTTGCGACGGACCGCATCGAGTCCGGTCAGGAACGCCTCTGGATCCTTCTGCCGCTGCCGGTCCCACCAGCATCCGTTGTTGACCAAGAATGTGTAGAAGACATCGGACCCAATGAAGAAAGAATCGTGCGGCTCCAGCCGCTGCGCCAAATCGGGGCGCTCGCGGCGAACAATCGCACGCGCCAGAAGCATCCCAACCGACTTCCCGCCAATCATTCCGGTCCCAATCATGTGCTTCCACAGGCTCAAGAGATCGGCCAGCGTGAGATACCGCGTGGCCAGGTGGATCATCCGTTCCTCCCGCGGGATGATCAGCCTGATCAGCTCGTTGAACGACGCTTCTTTCCGTGACTCCGGCATGTCGCCGGCGGCGATCGCCTCCATGACGTTCTCCGCGCGCATGAAGGTCTTGTCCCAGAGCCCGACCATTCGG
>CAYTGY010000507.1:0-2443 GCA_964437265.1 uncultured Spirochaetaceae bacterium
GTGTGTGGGTCACGGCAGCAAGCGCCGGCGGCAACTTCCTGTTCCCGGCGCGGGAGCTTGTCATGGCGGAGCTGACAGTCCTCCCCGCCTACGCCGGCTTCGCGGTCTCCGGCGGCTATCGCACCGTACCGTATGTGATCAATGCCGGAGATGACTATCGCACCGGCGGTGGAACGCTCCAGACCGCCGCTCAGGATATCTCGCTTGATTCGGAGGAGGTGGTGATTCGTGCCTCCTTTTGCTTTGGGACGGACTTTGTTCGCGTGGATCTGCTTCAGCTGGTGCTTCCGATCAGACTGGGGGTGACGTCGAGCGTTCAAGACATCGACGTTGAGGACGCGCTGGACCACCGCGTCCGGTATCGCAGCGGATTCTCTATTGCACAAGGTATCTCCGGACGGATTGGTCCGCTCTATCTGGGCTTCACCCTGGACTGGGGCCGCTGGATCTGGAGCGAGGCTCCGCTACAGGTCAACCTCTACACGGGGCTGAGTCTCAAGGCCGGGTTCGGATACCGGATGCGATTGCTGAAGTAGCCCGCTCCGCGACGTGGCAGAAACCGCGCTGGTCCTTGGCCACTACTCGGATATCACGGTGGGTGAGGTAACCCTGGTGCCGGCGGAGCAGACGCCGTTGCGCGCACACACCTGGGCGTACCAGCGGCCGCTGTCCTTGACGGTGCGCGCAAGGGTGCCGCCGTGGTAGTCAATGTGGACCAGGCCAAAGGTCTTTGCGTAGCCCAGCTTCCACTCGAAGTTATCCATGAAGGTCCAGACAAAGTAGCCCCGGACGTCCACGCCTTCGCTGATGGCGTGGTGCACCGCGGTGATGTAGCGCCGCAGAAAGCTGATCCGGCCCGCGTCATGCACCGCGTCGCCTTCAAGCGTATCGCGATAGGCGACGCCGTTCTCAGTCACGTAGAGCGGGATCCGGCCGTAGCGCTGCGTCACCCAGGTGAGGATCTCTCGCAGCCCGTCCGGGTACACCTCCCACCCCATCTCC
Organism: uncultured Spirochaetaceae bacterium; assembly: GCA_964437265.1. Lineage (GTDB taxonomy): Bacteria > Spirochaetota > Spirochaetia > DSM-27196 > SLST01 > CAYTGY01. The sequence goes on from CAYTGY010000507.1 coordinate 1,003, forward strand.
GTCAGCTGCACGCCGGGGTAGCTGGGCGTGACCGGCGTGAAGCTGTAGAGCGGGCGGCGTGAGGGCTTGACGATCATCCGGTTGTAGTGATTCACACCAAGGAAATCCAGCGGCTGTGCAATGACCTCCAAATCACCCGGCCGGAGATTGCCGCGGTTTTGGCGTTCAACCGCACCGCGAACCCCTTCCGGGTACCCTCGTCCCATGACCGGATCAAGCCACAGCCGGTTGATGATCTGCTCCGCGCGCACCGCCGCGGCCGTGTGCCGGTCAAGGCGGTGTGAGTGAATGGGCGTGAGGGCGTTGGTCAGGCCGATGTAGGCACGTGATGCCGACGCACGAAGCGCCTGGACCGCCAGCCCGTGGGCAAGCAGGAGATTGTGCGCCACGCGGAGCGCCCGGTACGGTCGCCTGATTCCCGGTGCGTGCTCTCCCAACCCATACCCGAGCACCGTGACCACCATCGGTTCATTGAGCGTGATCCAGTTGGTCACGCGGTCACCAAGCCGGTCGCCCATGACGCCGGCAAACTCCGCAAAGGCGGCCGCCGTATCCCGGTTGTACCAGCCGCCCGCCTCATGGAGCGCCAACGGCAAGTCCCAGTGGTAGAGCGTAACAAACGGCGTGATCTGCGCGGAGAGAAGACAATCCACCAACCGGTCGTAGAAATCCAGCCCGGCGGCGTTCACCTGCCCGGTGCCGGACGGAAGCACCCGTGGCCAGGAGATGGAGAACCGGTAGGCGCCGCAGCCTAGATCGGCCATGATCCCCACATCCTCCTCCATCCGGTGATAGTGGTCGCAGGCCTCATCGCCGGTCTCTCCCCGGTCAATCATCCCGGGAGTGTGGCTGAACGCGTCCCAGATGGACGGTCCCTTCCCGTCCTCATCCCACGCGCCCTCAATCTGGTACGCGGCAGTCGCGGTACCCCAGGTGAACCCGGAAGGAAAGGTCAACGCCGGCCGGCCGGCGGATGATTGCTGATCAAGGTGGTTCATGGCGGTATGGTACGGCCAGAAACCGGGGGGTGTACAGGTGGCAGGGGGCTTTGCGGATTTCTCGTGAGGTGCGGCTGAGCGCGGCTTCACGCGTTTCACACAAAGTCAGCCCGCCGCGATTTCGCGTGTTTCTCGGAAAGCAAGCTTCCCACGCCTTACCTCGCGGCGCAAGTCGATAACAGTCATCAAACGGCCACACACGGGAAAGGTGGGAGGGGGTATGTGATGTGGCTCGGGACCATCGATGGTCTACACTTCGTACCGCCAGCCTGGGCAATCTCTCTCGTTCGGCTGCGCGGGCACGGTCGCCGTGCCGGCTTGGGACTCGTCCATCCGGTGCTATTATAGCACCACATGCGGTCGCACGCAAGCGCGGTCTACGATTCGGCAGCAGTTCGAAATGTGAGGGACTGTGGGTGACGGTAAAACTCCAATAACTCCAA